>JBAZFE010000086.1:0-5594 GCA_041653555.1 Candidatus Omnitrophota bacterium | reverse complement strand
GAACCACGGCTTGTCCCAGAACGCTTCGAGCATCGCGGTATAGCAGTCACTCTGCAGCTGGAGGTCGACTTCCCTCCCGAGCTGGTGTTCCCACGGCGCTTTCGCCGTGCCGGTGGAACTCTTGTACCCGACCTCGGTCAGCAGGACAGGCTTGTTAACCTTCTTCTGCCATGCCTCTATCGCTTCCATATGGGCCTTCCATCCCTGCCTGAGGTCTTCCAACGACGGCTTATCTTTTTCGGAAAGGGGAAAATACGCGTCAAGCCCGGCATAATCCAGCTTGTCCCAGAACGCGATGTTCTGGTACTCCTCGTTCCAGTTCGCGGCGTAGGTTATCGGACCCGAGAACACCTTCCTTACTTCCCCTATCACATAGGTATCCCACATCTCGGGCTTCTCGACCGCAGGGACCGTAAGCTCTACGCCTATGCAGAATATCTCCACGCCGTTATCTTCGGCCAGTTTCGCGTAATGGGTGATGAACTCCCCGTAGCTCTTGAACCACGCTTCCCAGTCGACATCATTATTGAATTGTATCTCCCCCCGCCAGCACCCGCTCTTTATCAGGTCGAGGTGCGGCTTTAACATGACCTTTAACCCGGCCTTATGGGCCTGCTCTATCGCATGGACAACGCTCTCGTCGGTCGGGGTGTTGCCGCCCGGCTTTATCCGGGTCATGTTATAATCGCCCTGGTACCATGTCGTTATTATCGCCGAATACCCGCATCCCATCGATGACAGTTTCAAGAGCGACATGTCCGAAAAACCCTTGCTGTACGCGACCTTGTCCCACTTGACATACGTCATGCCCTTCTGGAACTGCGGGAACGCGGGCCTTTCTATGGGCTTCCTTGCTGCCGCCTCACTCGGCGTTATTGCGTTCGGGGCAGACTGTGCCGGCGGCACAGTTATTTCCGCGGATGGGGCCGCGGGCTTATCCGCGCCGTACGTTATCTTAGTCTCTGGAGGCACGCCTGCCTGCGTCCTGCCGCTGCGGGTCGAACTCAATATGAACCCCGCAAGGAATGCGATTATTATAATTACGGCTATCAGTATCTTATTGCGAACAGACATCAATTTATCTCCTTAGGTCCCCTGTATAGTCGTTATGACCATGCCGTCCCCCGCGCGGCAGCAGCCGCGCGGGGGACGGCGTTCCTATCGTTTCTATTCCAACCTTATGTTGTCTACGTAATACATGCCCTTCCACTCGGACTTGTTGTTCTCGACCCTTACGCCGAACTTGCGCACATCTTTCCTGAAGTTATCGTCGACAAGGGTGTTCTTCCAGTCCTTGCTTCCGGGAGCCAGATTCGCTGTTATCGTAGTTACCTGGCCCGGGGTCAACGGGACCGTCTTGCTCATCTCGGTCCATTTCCATTCCTCGCCCACGGTAAGGATCATCTTGCCCTTGAGCCCCGCCGGCGCGTCCTTCGGGATGTAGATGTCGACCGAGAGCTTGCTGTAAGCCGACCAGTCATAATACTCCTCGATCTCTACATACGCGCCCGACCATTTCCCGGCCAGGTACTCGGAAGTGACCTTCATCGACTTCTTTCCTTCCGAAGCCCAGTCCTGCGAGGGCGCGACATCCCTTGCCACATGGTCTTCCTTTTCGAGGGCCCAATCCGGAACGCGCCAACCGCCGGTGTCATCCTCGAAACCGAACAATACCGTCCCAGCCGCGTGAGAGAACCCGCTGATCGCGAGAAGTGACACGGCCAGAATTACCACTGCTAACCTGCCCATTGCAACTGCCTCCTTTCCCGGCAACCCCTACTTGGCCTTCGAGTACCAACCGGCCAGGACTTTTTCCGAGAGTTTCCCTTTTATCGGGAAACCCGTCGGGCTTTCGACCTCCTGGGGGAATACGTTCCACACATAAAGCCCCGAAAACCACACCCGATTTGACATGACTGTCATCAGGGCATCGAGACAGTCAGCCTGCTCCCTCTGGTCTTCGGTCTTAGATGTGACTTCCCACGGCCTTTTATTCGCGCCGTCAGAGCTGGCATACCCGGCTTCCGTAAAGATGACCGGCTTGTTTATGCCCTTCTTCTTCAAAAATTCCTCTACCTGGTTCGCTTCCCTCTCCCACGCCTTCACGAGCTCGTCTTTGGCCGGATCGTTCCTGTTGGTCAGCGGGAAGTAGGCGTCTATACCCATGAAATCCAGGTCGTTCCAGAACGGGACATATTTATACTCGTCCCAGTTCGCGGCATATGTTATGGGCCCCTTATACACGCTCCTTACGTCCTTTATGATCTTGCGCCATTCGGGCTCCCACTTCGTGGGAGTCCCCGAGAGCTCAGTGCCTATGCAGAAGAGCTCCACGTTGAACTTCGCCGCGAACTTCGCGTATTTGAGTATGAACTCCCCGTAATTCCTGAACCACTCCTCCTCGCCCGGGATATCGCCGCGGAACTCGCCGGACTGGATATCTATATGCGGCTTAAGCATGACCTTGAGGCCGAGCGAATGCGCCTTGTTTATCGCGTGGCCCAGCGCTTCGTCGCGCGGCGTCCTGCCGCCCTGCGGGTCCGGAGTCATCGCCATCGATTCAAGGGTTTCCTGGTACCAGGTCACGATTATGCAGACGTGCCCGGCGTTTATCGCCTTCAGGTATTCGAGCATCGCGTCCGATCCCTTGAGCGCGAGGTCGACCTCATTATAGGAAGTGAAATTCACTCCCTTCTGGAATTCACCCGGTGCTATCGGGCCCGGCGAGGCGGCGGGCTCCTCCATTACGAGTATCACCTCTTCGCGCGGCCGGCGTCCCGGAAAGACCTGTTCGATCGGAAGGTCCCCGGAGTTAAGATTGCCGGGGCCGTAGACTTCCATCTCCCATACCGATATCCCCCAGTCGGGATTTGAACGTTTGAGCCCGGTAAGCTTCAGGTATTGCGCGGTCGTCTTCGGGATGCGGACCGGCTCCCTCTCGCCTTTGCCGTCCTTTACCTCGGCTATGGTCTTCCACTGCATCGCGTCATCGGAGGATCGTATCTCGTATTCCTTCGCGTACGCGCGCTCCCAGTATATTATTATATCGGTGAACGTCCTCTGCCTTCCGAAGTCGTAATATATCCATTCGCCATCCTTGCCCATCTCCGATGACCAGCGAGTGTTGAAATCGCCGTCTGCCGCGGCCATCGGGTTCGGATCGGGCGCCCATTCGCTGTCATCGAATGACGAGGCGGCTGCGGCAGCGGGCTTGAGGTAGACAGGCTTCGCGCCTTCATCTTCCGCCGCTGCGGCGCGGAAAGGCGCGGCCATGGCCATCGCCGCAACTGCGCAAACCAGCGCCGCTTTCAGACAGCGGTCTTTATCTGCCATTCTTTCCCCCTCCTGTAGGCCAGGACGTCGCAGGCGGTCTTGGCCTTGAAAACGTCCTTCCCGAATGATGCGGCCGGCACGACCGACGTGTTATTCATCTCGTTGATCCCCTTGATGAACAGCGAATCGAGCTTGCCGCCTTTTATTTTTATTACCGCCGATGACTTATCCGGCATGGTCACGCTGGCCTTATTACCGTTGTAGGTGAAATACCTGGGGCCGGCGTTCGACGACAGGTTCAGCACGAAGAAGAACTGCGTCCCGGCTTTCGGGTTATCATACGCCCAGACCTGCGTCTCCGGGTCGTTCACCGAGAGCTTGCCATGGTACCTGCCCAGCAGCCCTCCGATATCTTCGGTATTAAGGACACAGAAGCTCTTCTTCTGCAATATGCGGCAATCCTTGAAATCCCCGTCTAAACGCGGCGTCTCGCCGATGAATATTACCTTGCCGCCGGCCGACACATAGGACGCAAGTTTCTGCTGGGTCTTCCTGTCCATGAAGAAGCCGCCGTGCAGCACGATGTACTTATGGCGTTTAAGCTCCTGTGGCGCCGCATTCTCTATGTTCACGATATGAAAATCTATGTTCCTGTCGCGCAGCACGCGCTGTATCCTGTCGAGCCCCTCGTATCCGCACTTCACCGGCTCGATATGCATCCTGTCCCAATCCTCTTTCGGGATATCCCAGGCGGCCAGGTAAGCGTACGGCGGGTAGAAGCCCCACGCGATAGGGGTGTCGGGGACGCATTTCAGGAACTCAGGACCCTCCGATTCAAAGAAATGCGATATGAGGCTTAAAACCCCGTATTTTTTCGTGACCGAACCGTCCTCGTTTATCGGAGATGAATCGGGATACGGCCTGGCATGCTGGCTGTCTATCGATTCATCCCACGAATCGGTATTTACCGCCGTATAGACGTTGAAGCCGGTAGCGCCGTTCGCGATGGCCAGCATCGTCTCGAACGTGCAGACCGCCGGGTACTGGAAATGGTAATCATAGAGCTTGGAGAACCCCCAGTTCTCCTCTAAATTTATTCCCCTGCTGCGTTTAGACAGGATGCTGTAGCGGTCGAACGACGAACGGTCCTCGGAGACCGGCCTTAACCAGTTCGTAAAACCGTAACCTATGCCCGGCCAGTTCTCCGGGATGACGCGCGTGAGCCAGTGGTCGAGGTTCCTGCCTTCCGTAGGCGGGTTTATGTTGACGACTACCGGAAGTTTTCCGCGGACGACCTCAGAGAATTCCGCATATATGATACCCATGTATTCCGACTGCCAGCGCGACCAGTCGAGATAATCCTTCAGGTCGGAAAGCTTCTTTATAGTGTAGAGCCTCCTCGGCACCCTGACGTCCTTGCGCTTCGCGAACTTCTTGTACAGCTCGAGCGCGGAATCAGAATAATCGTAATCCGTTATCGGCGCGGGGCCGTTGGAATATAGCCCTTCATTACAGACCTGGACCGCGATGATATTCCCGTCCGGGTATATGTTCCCTTTTATCAGGTTATCATACACGAGTTTGTACCACTGTTTCGTCATCGCCTTGAATTTGGGGCACAACGGCGCCGGCATGGGCCTGCCGTATGTATCGGGCTTGCGGAACGGATCGAGCATCGGCTCTCCCTTGCTGTTCGGGAAAGTCTCTATCCCCGAGCCCTTCACGGCGGCCGCCCAATCGGGAAGCCCGCCGAACGTCAGCTCGGCGTGTATGAAGGGGCCCGGCTTGACGACCGCCCACAGGCCGTTCTTCCTGCACAGCTCCAGGAACAGCTTCACGTTCCGGTTCGGCTGGGTGCTGCCGTCAAAATCGTACGTAAAGACGCCCGCCTCTTCGCGCATATGATGGCGCCACGGGGTATAAAAGGTCACCGCATCTATGCCGGCGTCCTTTATCTTCCCGAGCCGGTCGTCCCAGTTATCCGCGTTATCGCGGTAATACGGGTAGTCCGCCGTTATCAGGAACACGGGCTCCTTACCCAGATAAAATATGCCTTTCCTTATTTCAGCCTTGTTTGTCATTTTACTTTTAGCCTGCCCCATTGGGTCGCGTCATCCTCCTGTTTGCCTGACCACATTATATGCCGCCATTCGCCATTCGCGCTGTCCTTATCCGTTATCGAGAAGTTCACGCCGAGGACTTTGCCTTCTTGTAATTCGAGCCCGTTGACCGCGCTGATAGGTATCGCCGCCTCGACCGAATATCCGCGCTTCTTCGGGTCGGACGATATTTTCGAAGCGGCCCTTATCGCGTCGGCAAGC
>JBAZFE010000085.1:0-5640 GCA_041653555.1 Candidatus Omnitrophota bacterium | reverse complement strand
GTAATATCGAGTTCGAATGCGATATCTACGACGATTACAGGAACTTATACAGCGCGATGAAGAAGGTAAGCGACGATTGGCTCTACTACCACGAAGTGCTTAAGGAAAGTTATAATACGAAGTAGCCCTCCGTCAGCGTGCTGACGCCCACGCCTTTATACACCTTGACATGTAATTGATCATGGCCTTCTTGGCCCTGAACTCGTCCTCGTAAACCCTTATAAGCTTGTTCTTGTATCCCCTGTCCAGCTTATTCCAGATATCTTCCATGGCCCTGACGTTCTCGTTAAGCCTGTTGAAGTCATGTATCATTACCTCCCTGTACAGCTTGCCCAGGTATATCCTGTCGTCACTCGTATGTTCGACATTCAAAATCAGCATGTAGACGGACTCGATCGCTAAGACAACCCAAACCCAGTTGCTGTAGAACCTCGGGTAAAATTCCGAGACGAAATAGAGCAGCAGCGTAACGATCAAAGTGAATATGTAGGCAACCCTCGCTTTCGCTAGCGTCCTGCTGTACTTGAGCTCCGCCAACCTGTCGCCCTGTATGAGCTCCTGGTGCGCGAAGTATACGTCATCCAGGAAGTCTGCCTTCTGGGCCGGCGACACCGTATTATATGCCGGAAGGTTCTGCTTAAACCACCTGTCCAGCCTCGCGTATCCGCTGAGCTTCCATTTCAGGAGCGCCCACCCTACCAGCATAAGGATGCCCAATAACGTATAGACCAGGGATTCGGGCGATGCCGTTGCGGGGCCCGAGACGATCGAGACTACGCCGAGCATGACGCTTGCGGCCAGCATAGGTATCACCGCGTAATTCCAGAACCTCGATAATGTTATCTCCTTGAACAGCGCAATGGGCTGCGAATGGGCGAAAAGCGGCATTATTATGAACGACAGCGTCGTGCTTATGTACAGCACGGAGAATATGAAGAGCGCTTTCACCGCAAGGGACGAGAATATAAGGCCCCACATCACGAATCCGACGCCGGTAAAGACGAGAAGCACCATAGCGTAGATCATCTGCAGTTTTATCACCGACATCTTTCCGATATCGCCGTCCGGGACTATCTCATCGCGCCAGTTCTTCAGGTACGGGCGCCCCAGTTCCTTCCATCTTACGCCCATCGCATACATCAAGGCGACGACGGCGAAAGGCAGGAACGGTATGAACGGGCTGATCCATAGCGGCACTATCTCTGACGACACCAGGACATACGCGAGCGGGAGGCCGATTATCGTGCTGAACAGGGTCGCCTTGAGTATATCCCTCTTCTCCCCCCATATCACCTTAAGCGGCAGGTGGCCGAGGTTCCATCCCTTAGCGCTTATTATGAAGACCGCTTTTCCTTTAAGGCCCGCGAGGAAACCGAACGCATACGCCGGTATGACGGACGCGTAGAAGAAGTGGTTCTTCGCGACGAGCCTCATATATGCCGGGAAGGACTTCCTGAAACCGAAATGCTCGACCAGGTACGCGATGCCGGTGGCGGTTATCGCCTGGTTGAACAACAGGCCCAGTATGCCGAAGACGATCGGATACGGCACCGCCATGAAGCCGTTTATTCCCCAGCAGATCATCAGCCACAGGTAAAGGAAATTTATTATGAACATCAACGGGGTCTGGTAGAAGAAGGAGAACCCGAACATCAGCATGAACTTCTGGGCGACATGTATGTTTTCGGAGTCGAGGATACCGCGTATGGCCCTGCCTATCGCGGCGTCCGAGGAGCCCATCGCCCATTTCGTCAACGGGACGAGGCTCGTGAAGTACGAGGTCTCCCTCCCCTTTCCGAACGTTATGTACTCCTTATGGGTGGTCCTGAAGCCCTTCTTCCATAATGCGGTGGCCAGCAGTATATCTTCCGATATATAATCCTGGGGCAGGCCGCATGCGGCGCTGACCATGTCCGTCCTTATTATCGCGCTATGACCGTAGAAACCGCAGGCCTGGAACATGTTCATCGTGCGCTGGGTCACGGATACGAAGGTCTCTTCGTTGAAGCCTATAGCCTGCGATATCCATGAATAATTCTTGTTGAATATATACTCGGCGAAAAGGACCTCACCCAGCCCGGGGTCGTTCCTGAATTCCGACAACGCTACGGGCAGTTTCGCCGCGTCCTCGATCCTCACCGAGCAGTTCGCGTCGAAGAAGAGGATCGTCTCGCCCTTAACGAAAGGCAATGCCTGGTTCAGCCCGCTTGGTTTACCCTTCTTTATCGGGGCGATAAAAGGCGCGACCTCGATTAGCTCTATATTTCCCGAGGATACGTTGAACCTGTGCAGCCCGCGGTCGCTGCCCCCGACATCGGCATCGGCGGCGCCCCAATAGACTTCCAGCGCGGGCATCTCCTTCATGAGCCTGTTCAAGGCTTCCCTGTCGGAATCGCGCGTTGCGCCGCTGTGGTATCCCTCGTAGTTCAGGAGTATCTGGACCTTATCGGCGACGAGTTCCGCGATAACCGCATCGGACGCCTCAGGATAGCAGATCTTCGCGTATGCGGCAAAAGAATCCCGGATCCTGTATACTTCGACGGCGGTCTTCTCGACGCACTGCACCGTAAGGTTCGCCCATCTGCGTATATCTTCCTTCAGCTGCTCAGGCAGCCCGTCGGGAAGCTTCTTCAGCCCGAAGAGCAGCTTAAGCTGCTCCTTTGTCACGAATTGGCCCATTTCGGCGTCCCGGAGCCGCCCGACGAACTCTTCCCATTGCGGCCTGTAGAACCCGATAAGGTGGTTAAGCCTGGTCACCTCGGCGCCCCTGTCGCAGCCGTTAAGCTCATCGAAGGAGAAGCTTACCGGCTCGTTGAACGCCGTTATCATCGCGGTGAACGACGGAAGGTCTGTCCAGGATTCAGCCTTCGGCATCTCCATGAGCCAGCTGTTCGCGTAGAGGCGTATCCTCTCCGATGCCTCCTCCGCGCGCGGAGGCCTATCGAGTTTCAACACGGGATTGTTATCCGAATAAAGGAGCGCGTCCCTCTCCTTCCCGCTTATGACATAATAATTATAGAGTTCCGTTACCATGGAGTTCCAGTATGCCTTCCACGGCGCGTCGGAACCGCCGCCAACTCCCTTTGCCGGGCGCAGAGGCATCATGACTTCGCCGAAACGCAGCCTGGAGGCTTCGAGCTTCCTCTTTAACTGGTCCCATGTTATCACCTGCCCGATGCCTTCCCTCTTGCCGCGATAGAAACCTATCAATGCGATTATTATATAAAAGAGGGAGAAGAAACTTGAAAGTATGAACGTCATCGTAAGCAGGAGCGCGCTGGCATTGATAAAGAACCCCCATCCGAAATTCACGAAGGTGAGCTTCGTGATTATCCGGACCGTCCAGATTATGACGAAAATGCTGAAGAGGCCCCACAGGTACGAGGCTGACCCGAACATGATCCAGAAGACCCTTATCGACCGCCTGAGGTCCTTTCTCTCTGGGGCGGCGAAAGCGGCCGGCCTGTAATTTCCGAGAGTGCCCTTTATCAGGGCCATCGTTATTGCTACGCCTACCAGTATGAGGATCGTCACTTCTATGAACGTCGCGCCGACCGTGCCCGCCATGTTGTCCAACCGGCCGGAGAACGGCACGCGTTTCAGCGCTATCGCGATCCCGCCCAGCATGACGGCGGTGAACATCGGCACAAGGAACTGCCAGAACCTCCTGAGGTTATCGATAAACTGCGGCGCGCCCGCGTTATCGTGGAATGTCTTGAGCCATGCAAAATTCTTGTGCGACTTGATGTCGGCCGAGGCGTCCCTGCCTTCCCTTGAGGCGAGATAGGAAAGTTTCTCTTCGCCGCTCCTGCCCGACAGTTGCGCGAACGAAGCGATGAACCCGGGCCGCCTGCCCTCGAACAGGTCGTTCAGGTCATCATATGTGAATATGAATTCCTTTGTCAGCCCGAGCTTCTTGTCGTAGCCCGGCCTCAGCGCCTCCAGCAATGCCCGTGTATCGCTGCGTATCTCCCTGATCACCGCGTCCTTCTGCCCGGAGTCCAGCATGCTAAGCGACTTATCCAGCAGGTAATTCCTGAAACCTGTGGCGGCCGCCCTGAACTCCATGGATTCGTCAAATATGAGCCTGAACAACACTATGACCGTAAGCTCATCCATGCCCGGTTTGGCGGCGGTAAGGCTTATGCCGTGGCCGTTCTTCCTGGACCATTCCTCAAATTCCCTCGCCTCGGCCGGGAAGAGATCGCTCAGGCGTATGTCCTCCCTGCCGATCCTGCAGGCGATCCTGTCCAACAATACGTTAATGCTGGCCGTATGGTCCGAAGGATCAGCCCCGAATCCGCGCAGCCGCTCCTCCAGCAATGGCCTGAATACCTTCGCTGACATATCATAGAGCGCGGCGGGCGGCTCCGACCCCTCATATACCCTGATACAGGCGGCCTTAAGCTCTTCCGGGGCCTTCAGCCGGCCAAGGGCCTCCCTGCTGAAGGGCTTGATCGCGCCCGCGGGGATCGCCTGCTTCCTGGCTTCTTCCGCGGCAAAGGCTATCCTGGCCTTCCTGCCGACTTTGAGCCGTCTCCTTGAGACATATCCCGCGAGTAAGAACAATCCGGCGGCGAATATCAGCAGGGTAAGCGGCTTCCGCCAATTCGTCGACTTCATCAGGTATATAGAGCTGCTCTCTATATGCTCTTTCTTGAACTTATAGACGCCGTTATCGTCAAATTCATAATCTGAGCGTATCCAGTGTTCGATGTCGAACGGCCTTCTCTCGAGGAACGTCTGCGTCTGCCATCCGTTGCGATGGTAGACGCTCGCATCACCCACGAAGACCGCCACGATCTGCCTGCCGGGCGGAGTGCCCTCTGGCTGCGTGCCTGGCGCGAATTCCCTTTCTATCTTTATCGGCCTCAGGTACGAATAGGGGACAAGCGGATCATAAAATTCGGTCTGCCTGCCGCCCTGTATAGGCAATATGTTCATCAGGCGCAGTATGATAAAACGGCGCTCGAGGACTATGAGCTGGCCGCTCAACGAATGCACGTCGTAGAACGCGTAATCCGAATTCAGCACGCCGTACTTAACGCCCCTTATCGGAAGGCCGTCGGGGAGCTTGAACAGCATGACCTCCGCCTCGTAAGGTATCTTTACGCCCGGATGGCTGAAAACGCCGCGCGGGTATTCCACGGTACCGGAGAAATATTTGATCTCGCCTATGCTCCCGTTCGGCTTTATCATAAGGTACCCCGGCAGGGTGCCGAACGGGGCCGCGGCCGCGCTCTTTAACGCCTCATCGAGCGCCTTGCGCTTGACCAGCCTGCCGTAATCGGACTTCAGGTGGGCGCGAAGCTCATCCGCGCCGAGCCCTTCCTTATACCACTCATATATTACGGTATCTTCCTTCTTCGCTATCGCGCGCGTGCGCTCCTCGTCCCTGTCATCCTTCCAGGATTCAAGCAGCGTCTCCCCGCCGAAGAAATTCCGTTTCAGCTTCAGCGTGCTGCCCTTATGCAGCGTCGTCTCGTCGCCCAGCATAACGAACTTGACGGTCACGAGCTCCCGTCCGAGAACATCGTCGGGTATCATGTAGCTTACGGTAGTTATCGCGACGGTATTAGTGAAATGCGGAAGCCCGTCCTCTCCCGTAACCATCCTGAATATCCTCTTCTTCATCTGCGG
>JBAZFE010000084.1:0-5648 GCA_041653555.1 Candidatus Omnitrophota bacterium | reverse complement strand
GCGAAGAGCAGGGTCCCCTCGAACTTCTCCAGGCCCTTATTCAAGGCCTCGATCGATTCCAGGTCAAGGTGGTTGGTCGGCTGGTCCAGGATCATTACATTAGGCTGGGCGACCATCATGCGCGAGAGCATGCACCTGACGCGCTCGCCGCCGGATAAGACCTTGACCTGTTTCAAGGATTCGTCCCCGGAAAAAAGCATGCGCCCCAGAAACCCGCGCACAAAACCCGGATCTGTGTCATTCGAATACCGGCGGAGCCAATCGATAAGGTTACTGTCAGAATCGAAATATTTGGCGTTATCCTTAGGATAATACGCCAGGTTGACCGAAGCTCCCCACTTATAACTGCCGCCGTCCGGCTTAGCCTCCCCCGCGAGGACCTGGAACAGGGTCGTATTGGCGAGGTCATCGGAGCCGACAAAAGCGACCTTATCGCCCTTCTCGACGGTAAATGTAAGGCCCTTGAACATTTCCAGCCCGTCAAGCGACCTTGACAGGTCATTGATGGCCAGGACATTGTTCCCCGCCTCGCGCGACTGTTCAAAATTTATGTACGGGCTCCGCCTTGAGGAAGGTACGATATCTTCGAGGGTGAGCTTTTCCAGGATCTTTTTGCGGCTTGTCGCCTGCTTCGCCTTTGAAGCGTTGGCGCTGAAACGGGCTATAAAACTTTTAAGCTCTTCCCGCTTCCTCTCGATCTTCTTGTTGGCCTCTATGCGCTGCCTGAGGATGAGCTGCGTTGATTCCATCCAAAAAGTGAAATTCCCCGGGTACAGCTGGATCTTGCCGTAATCGATATCCGCGATATGCGTGCAGACCTTATCCAGGAAATGGCGGTCATGGGAGACGACAATGGCGGTATTCTTGAAATTGGACAAGAAATTCTCAAGCCACATGCAGTTCTCGATATCGAGGTGGTTCGTGGGCTCATCAAGAAGCAGTATATCGGGGTTGCCGAACAGGGCCTGGGCAAGCAGCACGCGCACCTTCTGCCCCTCTTCCAGCTGTTTCATCTCGACCCCGTGCAACTCCTCTGTAATACCCAGGTCGCTCAACAATTTTGCCGCGTCGGATTCTGCGTTCCACCCGTCCAGCATCGAGAACTCCGCCTCAAGATCTGCGAGGTCCATCCCGTCCTTATCGGAAAAATCCTTCTTGGCGTGGAGCGCCTCTTTTTGCTCTATGATATCGTAGAGCCTCTTATGGCCCATGATGACGGTATTTAAGGCCGTAAATCCGTCGAAAGCGAACTGGTCCTGCTTCAGGACCGCGATCCGCTCGCCCGGAGTTACCGAGACCTCGCCCGCGGTCGATTCCAGCTCTCCGGAGAGTATCTTCAGGAACGTGGATTTCCCCGAGCCGTTGGCCCCTATCAGCCCGTAGCAATTCCCGGGGGAGAATATAATATTAACGTCGGAAAATAGTTTCCGCGCGCCAAAATGCAGCGATATGCCGTTTGCCGAGATCATCTTCCGCTATCCTCAATATTGGGGATAAAAAAAGGCCCTGTTATATAACAGGGCCTCGTTCAACCCATTCTCTAATAATTTGTTCTGTATATTATACCAAGTGCTTCCCGTTTTAGCAAGGAGAAAGGGATTGTTATGCCAAATATTCCTGCAGGGATTTAACTTCCAATTGCTTTTTTAACGCCGCCTCTATGCCGCTGACAGCGGCCTGGGCCCCCTGCAGTGTAGTGATGCAGGGCACGCCGCGCGCCACGGCAAGGCTCCTGATGGGCCTCATGTCGGATTGGCCTCTTTGCCCTGAAGGCGTATTGATTATAAGTTTTAGCTTATTATCCTTTATCAGGTCCAGGACCTTAATGTCCCCCTCGCCTACCTTGCCTGCCGCCTGGGCGGGAATATTATTCGACAACAGGGCCTTTGCCGTTCCCCTGGTAGCCAGGATCTCAAAACCCAGGTCGGAAAGTTTCTTTGCGACAAAAACTATGTTCCTTTTATCGGCATTCTTGACGCTTATAAAGACCTTGCCTGATAAAGGCAGCCCCTGCAAAGCGGCGAGTTGTGATTTGAAAAATGCCGCCCCGAAGGAATGGTCTATCCCCATTACCTCTCCGGTCGATTTCATTTCCGGCCCCAGGATAATGTCCGCCCCTGAAAAACGGGAGAACGGCAGCACCGATTCTTTTACCGCAACATGGGTTATCTCTCTTTCTTTCGTAAAATCCAGCTCTTTTAAGGTCTTGCCTGCCATCACCTGGGCGGCGACCTTTGCCAGGGGAACACCCGTCGCCTTGCTGACAAATGGGACGGTCCTTGAAGCCCTCGGGTTTACTTCCAGGACGTAAACCGTATCCCCCTTTATCGCGAACTGGATATTGATCAGGCCTTTGACATTTAACTCTTTTGCCAAGGCGTGGGTATGTTTTCTTATCAAGCCGAGGATATCATCTCCGAGCGTATGCGGCGGAAGGACGCAGGCCGAGTCGCCGGAATGCACGCCGGCCTCTTCGATGTGCTCCATTATCCCGCCGATAACGGTCATTTCACCGTCGGAGACCGCGTCGACGTCGACTTCGGTGGCGTCCTCCAAGAATTTATCGATAAGGATCGGGCCGCCCAGCGAAGCCTCCCGGGCCTCTTTGAAGAACATGTCCAGCGACTCTTCGTCGTAGACGATCCGCATCGCCCTGCCGCCCAATACATACGAGGGCCTTACCAGGACAGGGAAGCCGATCTTTCCCGCAATTTTCATCGCCTCTTCCCTTGAGAAGACTGAACCATTCTCCGGCTGGTTGATCTTCAATTTCTTGAGGATCCCGGAAAACTTCTCCCGGTCTTCGGCCAGGTCTATCGATCTTACGCTGGTGCCTATAATGGGAGCTCCCGCCTCCTCCAGTTTTCCGGCCAAGTTCAAGGGAGTCTGTCCCCCGAATTGGACTATGACCCCGTCCGGTTTTTCTTTGTCGACGATATTCATTACATCTTCAAAAGTGAGGGGCTCGAAATATAACTTGTCGGAAGTATCGTAGTCCGTGGATACGGTCTCGGGATTGGAATTGACCATGATCGTCTCGTACCCAAGTTCTTTCAGGATGAACGAGGCATGGCAGCAGCAATAATCGAATTCTATCCCTTGCCCTATCCTGTTAGGGCCCCCTCCCAGGATCATGATCTTTTTCTTCTTGGAGACCCTGCCCTCGTCCTCGCCCTCATAAGTGGAATAATAGTAGGGTGTATGCGCCTCAAATTCAGCCGCGCACGTATCGACCAGTTTAAAGGCGGCCTCGATCCCGTATTTTTTGCGCAAACCCCTGACCGAGATCTCGTCGGAATGGGTAAGGTCCGCGATCTGCCTGTCGCTAAAACCGTATTCTTTCGCCTCGCGCATCGAATCCGGGGATATTTTTTTACTTTTCTTGAATTCCGCCGTTAAGGAACCTTCCAGGTCGACGATCTCCGCCATATTCCCGATGAACCAGGGATCGATCCCGGTAAGAAGGCATATCTCCCTGGCGCTGTAACCTTTTTGTAAAGCGTATTTGATATAGAAGATCCTTGAGGCGTTGGGCTCCTTCAGCCTCTGCCTGATCTTTTCATCGGATATTTCGTTGAATTTCAGCTTATTATCGAGTCCGGAGTGGCTGATCTCAAGCCCGCGCAAGCCCTTTTGCAGGGCCTCCTTAAAGGTGCGGCCGATAGCCATCGTCTCGCCGACCGATTTCATCGATACGCCCAGGACGTCTTTTACTTCCGGGAATTTCTCGAAAGTGAACCTCGGGATCTTAACCACGCAGTAATCGATCGCCGGCTCAAAACATGCGGGCGTCTCCCGGGTGATATCATTCGATATCTCGTCCAGGGTATAGCCGACGGCTAATTTCGCGGCTATCTTGGCGATAGGAAAACCGGTCGCCTTGGACGCCAAGGCAGAGCTTCTCGAGACCCGCGGATTCATCTCGATGACCACCATGCGTCCGGTCCGCGGATGCACGGCAAATTGGATATTCGAACCGCCCGTTGCCACGCCTATCTCCCTGATGCAGGCGATCGCGGCATCCCGCATCCGCTGGTATTCCTTATCCGTTAATGTCTGTATGGGCGCCACGGTGATGCTGTCCCCTGTATGTATCCCCATGGGATCGAAATTCTCTATAGAACAGATCACGACCACGTTATCCTTCAGGTCCCGCATCACTTCCAGCTCGAATTCTTTCCAGCCGGCAACCGATTCCTCGATCAGGATCTCGCTGATCATGCTCGATTCAAGGCCGCGCCGCGCCAATTCCTCGAATTCTTTCATGTCATAGGCCATGCTGCCGCCGGTACCGCCCATGGTAAAACTCGGACGGATGATCACCGGAAAACCTATCTTATTAACGACGGCACGGGCCTCTTTCAAGCTGTGCGCCTTGCCGCTTTTGGGCAGGTCCAGGCCGATCTTCTGCATGGCCTTTTTGAACAACTGCCTGTCTTCGCCTTTTTTTATCGCCTTTATATCGGCCCCGATAGTCTCTACATTATATTTTTCCAATATCCCTTCCCTGTCCAGGTCCACGGCCAGGTTCAGGGCGGTCTGTCCTCCTAACGTGGGAAGAATAGCGTCGGGCCTTTCCCTGGCGATGACCTTTGCGACCATTTCGGCTGTAAGGGGTTCGATGTAGGTCCTGTCCGCCATCTCCGGATCGGTCATGATGGTGGCGGGATTCGAATTTACCAGGATCACCTTGTATCCTTCTTGTTTTAATACCTTGCAGGCTTGCGTCCCGGATTAATCGAATTCGCAGGCCTGGCCGATAACTATCGGACCCGAACCGATTATGAGTATCTTTTTTATATCCGCCCTCTTAGGCATGTTTCTCCATCATGGTAATGAATTCGCCGAACAAATACCTGGCGTCGTGCGGGCCTGCCGAGGCCTCCGGATGGAACTGGACGGAAAATACGGGCAATTTTTTATGCCTTATTCCTTCCGGTGTACGGTCGTTCAGGTTTATATGGGTTATCTCTATCTCTTTCTTATTTAAGGAATCTGCGTCTACGCAAAAACCGTGGTTCTGGACGGTTATCGAGACCTTGCCTGTCCTCAGGTCTTTTACCGGATGGTTGGCCCCATGATGTCCGAACTTAAGCTTATAGGTCTCCCCTCCGAGGGCAAGTCCTAACATCTGCTGGCCCAGGCAAATACCGAATATCGGGACCTTTCCGATCAAGCTCCCGGCCGTATCGATGACATATTTGACCGCCGCGGGATCTCCCGGCCCGTTCGATAACACCAATCCGTCTGGCTTCATCTTTAGGATCTCGCCGGCCGGCATATTTGCGGGCACGACATAGACCCCGCATTTATGTTCCGCGAGTTCCCTTAAGATGTTATATTTTAGCCCGCAATCAAGGACGACCACCTTATATTTGCCGCTTTTAGCATGCGGCCAGACGTAAGGCTTACTGCATGTGACCGCCTTGACCAGGTCTACCCCGACCAGGCCCGGGGAGTCCTTCGCCTTCCGGACCAAATTTTTCTCATCCGGGTCTTCGGTAGACAGGACAGCTTTCATCGCCCCGGCCTGCCTTATATGCAAGGTAAGCGCCCGTGTATCGATGCCTTCGATGCCCAAGATGCCGCTCTTCCTTAAATAATCCCCAAGGGGCCCTTTGGACCGCCAATTACTGGCTATCTTGCTG
>JBAZFE010000083.1:0-5681 GCA_041653555.1 Candidatus Omnitrophota bacterium | reverse complement strand
GGCGGCACGAAGGTCCTCGCGCAGGGAGATCCCGACGATGTCGGCCCCGATAAGGGGTCTTTCGGCGAGATAAAGGTCGCCCCGGAACTCGCATGCGAATATATTGTAGGGGCATATAATTCATACAAGGGCCGCATATGGGACGCTAAAGGCAAGCTGGTCGCGTCCAAGGAGGCGAAACCCGACGATACCCCGGGATTCAAGGTCGATGATTACGGATGGAGCGCGGTCGAGGTCGCGATACCGTGGAAATTGCTCGGAGGTTTGCCCCCATACGGCCAGACATGGAGATTTATCGTGGGCATCGGCCAGCAGGATAATGATGTATTCAGGGAGATAGAAAAAGACGTTTCCGAATGGCGCGGAGGCGGCGGTGAATCGAGCGATATGTTCGGGCCCGACCCGGATATATTCGACCTCGCGAGCCCCGACAGGAAGACCCAGGAATTTGAGTTGCGCAGCTATGATCACCAGGGCGAACCAGGGAACCCGGACAGCTTCGCTGTGATAAAGAAGTCGTACTTAGTCGTTACATTTAGCGAAGCCTCAAAGTAGCGAAAGGGTGAGGCCGATGGCAGTGCTGGTGATAGCGTTATTGCTTTTGTGCCCTTGCATCGGTTGCGCGGAAGACGTAAGCAATGCCCCGTTTACCGGGCATAAGATAGATGTCGATAAATCGATCTTTGACTGGAAAGGCGCAGCCCCCGAACAGGAGGATATGGCCGCGGTAAGCGAAGGCGAGTATATCTGGAAGGACGCATCAGGCGACGACACGGGCAACGGTAAGTATACTTACCCTCTCGATAAGCAGTTAAAAAAGGGCGCGGACCTGAAAGAGTTCAGGGTAACCTTCGATGATGACAACCTTTATTTCCTGGTAAAGACCAACCGCCCCGCCGATTGGTGGACCCCTTACAGGGTGATCGGCATTGACACTGACGGCGCTTCAGGCGGCAGGAACGGGATGCAGGTATTGGCCGAAGGCGACATCGACGAGCTTTCGTCGGATTCGGGAACATACGCGGAGCTTAAAGTAGCGCCCGAGCTGGCATGTGAATACGTAGTGGCGGTCTCGTCGACCTACAAGGGCCGCATATGGGACGCGAGCGGGAAACTTATCGCGTTCAGGGACGACCAGCCGGAAGATACGGCCGGGTTCAAGATAGCGGATATGAACTGGAATACGGTCGAAGTGGCCATACCCTGGGCGCTTATCGGGGGCAAGCCGGAGAATAAGGCATACAGGTTCATAGTAGCGGTAGGGCAGCAGGATTACGATATCGCGCGTGAGATAGAGGAAGCGTCAAGCGAATGGCACGGAGGAGGTGGTGAGACTAGCGATGCCGGAGGTGTGGACCCGGATGTGTACGATCTGGCAGGGGCCGATAAGGCCGACCAAGAGAGGGAGCTCGGAAGTTTCAAGATGAGCGCTTCTCCCGGGGACACCGAGGGTTTCGCTACGATAGACAAGTCGTATCTGACGGTCTATTTCGGTTCGAACCGGTAACCTAATAATTAAACAGGAGGTGGTTTAAATGAGAAGGGTATTGGCAGTTTTGGTTGTGGCACTCGCGTTATTTTCGGCGTGGGCTGTTGCCCAGGCCGAAGATGTCGCCGTCAACGGCCATAAGATAGCGGTCGATAAGGCGATACGCGACTGGAAGGGTGTGGCGCCTGAAGCGGATAACACCGCCGCGGTAAGCGAAGGCGAGTATATCTGGAAGGATGCCGCGGGCGATGACCTTGGGAACGGCAAATACGTATATCCGCAGAACAAGGCGCTCAAGAAGGGCGGAGACCTTAAGGAGTTCAGGGTCACGTTCGACAGCGAGAACCTGTATTTGCTTATCAAGACCGACAGGCCCGGAGACTGGTGGGTGCCTTACAGGATCGTAGGCATCGACGTTGACGGCGCCGCGGGCGGCAAGAACGGGAACGCGGTGATGGCGCAGGGCGATATGGACGAATATGCCTTCGATTCAGGTTGCTTCGCAGAATTGAAGACAACGCCCGAACTCGCATGCGATTACGTGATCGCGGTCTCGTCGACCTACAAGGGCCGCATATGGGACGGCAAGGGCAAGATGATAGCCCGCAAGGAAGCCCAGCCTGACGATACGGCGGGTTTCAAGATCGAAGATTATAACTGGAACGCGGTGGAAGTCGCGATACCGTGGACATTGCTCGGCGGAAAGCCCGCTGAGGGAACGTCCTGGAGGTTTATAGTCACGACAGGACAGCAGGATAACGACCTCGCGCGCGAGATCGAAGAAGAAGCCAGCGAATACCGTTCGGGCGGCGGCGAGTCGAGCGAAGATAACGGCGTCGATCCGGATGTTTTTGACCTGGCAGGCGCGGACAAAGCCACCCAGGAGAAGGAACTCGGCAGCTACAAGGCCGAGGGTGAACCCGGTGACGCTAACAGCTTCGCGACCATCGAAAAGTCGTTCCTGACCGTGAAGTTCGGAAAATAACAGGAGCAGCAGATACACTAAGGGGCGGAGCGGGCTTTTCAATAAGCCCGCTCAAGGCTCCGATCCATCAGAAAGGACGGAAGGATGACTAAAAAGACAGCTGTTTATGTCATTATCCTCGTTGCTCTTTCGTTCTATGATTTTTCATCCGCAGATATGGGAAGCGGCTCCCTTGCGGGGCACCCGATAAGGGTGGACGGTTCCGTAGCCGACTGGGCCGGAACGGTGCCCGGCAAGCCCAACTCTTCCGTAATAAGCAAAGGCGAATTCATCTGGAAGGACGCATCGGGCGACGACACGGGGAACGGCAAATACACCTACCCAAAAACGCCCGCGTTCGCTAAGGCGGCCGACCTCGAAGAATTCCGTATCACGTGGGACAGCAAGAATATATATTTCCTGATAAGGGCTTCAAAGCCCGGAGACTGGTGGTCGCCGGTGCGCGTCATAGCTATCGATACCGACGGCATGGGCGGCGGCAGGAGAGGCATGCAGGTCATCCAGCAGGGCGACATCAATACGATGGATGCCGACACCGGGACGTTCGGCGAACTGAGGGTCTCGAAGTCGCTCGCGGCCGATTATGTCATATGCATAGCCGGCACGTTTAAGGGCCGCATATGGGACGCCAAGGGAAAGCTTATTGCGAAAGCGATAGGCGAGAAGACCGACACCTCCGGCTTCAAGATAAAGGATTCGAACGCATGCGCCGTGGAGGTCCAGGTCCCGATCAAGATCATCGGGAACCCGGCCGGAAAGACCTGGAGGTTCATGGTCGCGATGGGCACCGAGGATAAAGAGCACATGCGCGAGATATACAAGGAAGCCGATGACTGGCACGGCGGCGGAGGGGAGGCGACGACGTCGGACGACGGCGTCGATCCGGATTATTTCGACCTCGCGAGCCCGGACCAGAACACGCAGGAGATAGAGCTCTCAAGTTATAAGCCGAACGCGCCCGCAGGCGACGCCTCGGCATTCGCGGAGATAAAGAAATCTTTCTTGCAGGTGAAGTTCTCCCCCTACCTGCAGTCTGCGAAATAAATAATAGCGCCATATGAAGAAAGTCACCTTTAAAGAGATATCCAAGATCGTTGGCGTATCGCCGATGCACGTATCCCGCGCGCTGGCCGGCCACCCTTATGTCAAGGAGGAGCTGAGGCGCAAGATAGCGAAGGTCGCCAAGCAGCTCAACTACAGCGTTAACCCGTTCGGGCGGGGCCTGTCCAAGAATATCCAGATGAAGGCGAGGATGATCTGCCTTTTGACCAAGTACAATAATTTCTTCCAGACCGAATATTTCATAAACCTCACGGATTCGATAAGCAACAGCGCGAGGTCGAAGGGCTACGATATAATAATCGTGAGCCTCGGCAACGACGGGCCCGGGAACATAAAGAGGATCAAGAACCTCATAAGCTATTATAAGGCCGGGATAATCGAGGGATTTGTGTTCATCGCCCCGGCGATGGAGGCGGAGGAGGGCCTCTTCCTGCACGCGGAGAAGGCCAACCTCGTATGCGTCGGGGGAAAGCTGGACGTCGAAGCCAAGTATGTCGACGCCGATAATTTCGAGGCGGGCTACGGTGTCGGTGAATACCTCACGGGACTCGGCCACAGGCGGATAGCGTTCGTCGGGGGTTTCGAGGACAGGTTCGACACGCATGACAGGAGGCAGGGCTTCATGAACTGCCTGCGCATCAAGGGCATAGAGCCGGAACCGGAGCTTGCGCTGGACGGGCGGTATGACACGGCCGGCGGCAAGAGGGCGACGGCGGAACTCTTCTCAAAAAAGGAAAAGCCCGACGCCGTATTTTATTCGAACGACCTTATGGCTTACGGCGGGATCGAATATTTCAGGGAGAAGGGGATATCCGTGCCCGGCGAGGTGTCGATAGTCGGCTTTGACGACCTCGCGGCTTCGGCGAAAACGGACCCTCCCCTTACTACACTGCGCCAGCCTTACGAGGAGATGGGCAAGTCCGTTGTAGAATTGCTGTTCGAAAAGGGGACCATATCCAGGAAGATCCCGGCTAAGATGATGATAAGGAAGAGCTGCAAAAAACGATAGGAGACCAAGAGAGCAAAATGGGGAAAGCACCGGTATACAAGCTTGGGCAGGACAACGAATTCATAATAGAGGATTATAACCACTCGAAACCGTTCTCCAGCTTCCTGCCCGGCATCGCGGGGCTCGACGGCATCCCGATGTGGACGTTCTACGTGAACAGGAACCAGTCTGTCTGCAGTTTCGGCATCGAGAACAAGGACCGCTCGATGATGGAATTTTTCCCGGCGAACTTCGCGTACCAGCTCGTCGGTTCCCAGGGCTTCAGGACGTTCATAAAGATCGCCGTAAAGGGCGGGTTCGTATTATACGAGCCGTTCCGCACCTACGAGAAGGAAGAGAAGTACATCCCCGCCCAGACGATGGTAATAAACCCGTATTCCGTCACGCTGAAGGAAGAGCATAGGAAATTCGGGCTCAGCGTCGAGGTAAAATACTGCAACGTCGTGGGCAAGCCGTTCCCGGGGCTCATAAGGCGGCTCAAGGTAAGGAATATATCGAAGAAGAAACTTAAATACGAATTGATAGACGGCATGCCGCAGGTAATACCTTTCGGCATGGATGATTTCAGCCTCAAGAAGATGAAGTACCTCGTAAAATCGTTCAGTTTTGTCGAGAACCTCGAGAACGACATACCCTATTTCCATATAAAGACGACGCACGAGGACGGCCCGGAAGTCGCGATGGTCAAGAGGGGCCATTATTACGCGTGCTTCAAGCCCAAGGGCAAAGGCATGGAGCTCATCAGGCCGATGGTCGACGGTTCGCAGATATTTGGCTTGCGGAAAGATTTCATCTTTCCGCAAGAGTTCAACGTCAAGGCGAAATTTTCGTATGACCGCAAAGAAGAGCTTAAGAGCGGGGAGTTCGCTTGCTCGATGTGTTACGATAGCGGCACGCTGGGCCCCGCGGGGCTCGCATGCCTGACCTCAATAGCGGGGACGGTAGATTCCCTGCCGGAAGTGTCGAAGGTCGAACGCGCTGTAACCGCGGGTTTCATGGATGACCAGCTCGAAAAGAACAAGGCCCTGATAGAGTCGCTGATGGCAAGGTCGCTCGTGATAAGCGAGGACCAGCGTTTCGACAGGTATTCGTCGCAGAACTTCCTGGACAATGTCCTGCGCGGCGGCCTGCCGATA
>JBAZFE010000082.1:0-5831 GCA_041653555.1 Candidatus Omnitrophota bacterium | reverse complement strand
ATGGCGTTGGATTATTTCAAGCAGAAGGGCCTGGAGCCGAAGGATATAGACCCGAAAGAGAAGGCCGAGATGCTCGCGAAGTTCAAGTCGAAGGTCGAGGACGAGCACAACGAGGTCATCAAGGCGGGAGGCCTGCATGTTCTCGGGACCGAGCGCCACGAGGCGCGGCGCATTGACAACCAGCTTCGCGGAAGGTGCGGCCGCCAGGGAGACCCGGGTTCGTCGAGGTTCTACCTCTCGCTCGAGGACGACCTGATGAGGATATTCGGTTCCGACAGGATAAAATACATAATGGACAAGCTCGGGATGGAAGAGGGCCAGCCGATAGAGCACCCGATAGTCTCGAAGTCGATAGAGACCGCGCAGAAGCGCGTCGAGGCGCATAACTTCGAGATAAGGAAACAGCTGCTCGAATACGATAACGTAATGAACAAGCAGAGGGAAGTTATTTACGCCGAAAGGCGTTCGGTCCTCGAGGGCAAGGAGCTGCACGAATACATAGCCGCCGCGATAGAGAACGGCCTGGACGGCGCGATGGACCGCTTCATGGAAGAGAAACTCCATGCCGACGAGTGGGATTTCAAGGGCCTCGACGAATGGTTCCGCGGCAAGCTGGGCTTCGCGCTCCCCTCCGGAAAAGAGGAACTCTTCTCGGGCTCGCGCCCGGAGATCAGGGAGAGGCTGCTCGGGATAATCAATAAACATTACGAGAAGAGGGAGTTCGTGCTCGGAGCCGACGTCGCGCGCCATATCGAGAAGACCATAATGCTGGACATGATAGACTCAAAATGGAAGGAACATCTCTACGCGATGGACGGCCTGAAGGAAGGCATCGGCCTCCGCGCGTACGGCCAGGTCGATCCCCTGATAGAATATAAGAACGAGGGATTCGCGATGTTCGAGGAGATGATGAACCGGATACAGGATGACGCGCTCGAGTTCGTCTTCAAGGTGCAGGTGGTCGGGCAGGAGAAGCCGAAAGGCGTCTTCGATTCCGTGCCGCAGCAGATGATACACCGCGACATGGGTTCGCTTGCATCCAGGGTCGCGCGGCCCGAGGCCGGGCAGCAACCTGCCTTCGGACAGCCGCCGGAGGCGTCTCCACAGGACGCCCAGCTTACGGCTGGGCAGAAGCAGGCGCCCATCGAAAGGGAAGCGCCCAAAGTGGGCAGGAACGATCCTTGCCCGTGCGGGAGCGGAAAGAAATATAAAAAATGCTGCGGCGCTTAGTATACCTGCCCCTGCTGTCGGCGGTACTGCTGACGCTTTCGTACCCGGCGTTCAACATGTCCTTTATCGCGTGGTTCGCGCTGGTCCCGATGCTCGTCGCGATACGCGGGGAACGGCTGCCGCAGGCGTTCTTTACCGGCTATATTACCGGCCTGCTCTTCTTCGCCGCGACGCTGTACTGGGTCGGGTATGTCGCGATAATCGGCGTGATCATACTGACATTTTATCTCGCATTATTTTTCGGGCTGTTCGCGCTTGGAGCCGAAGCGCTCTCGATGCAGTTCCCGAAGCCGCGCCTTAAGTTCGCGCTGCTCGTGAGCTGCCTCTGGGTCGCGGTAGAATACCTTAGGGGCCACATCTTCACGGGTTTCGCGTGGGCGATGCTGGGGCACACGCAGTGGGAGACGCTCCCGATGATACAGATAGCCGACACCGTCGGCGCTTACGGCGTCTCATTCTTCGTGATGTTCACGAACGTGCTGATATCGTCGAAGATAAAGAAGAAGATCAAGGGCCACAAGCCGGAAGCGAGGTACCTCGCGCTTTTAGTGATCATACTCATCGCGGTCATGATATACGGTTACTACAAGCAGGACCTCCGGCCGTCGAAACGCGAGCCGGTTAAGATATCCGTGATACAGGGGAACATACCACAGTCGCAGAAGTGGGACGAAAGATACGCCGCCGAAATACTCGACAGGTACTCATCCCTCACGAGGGAAGCCGCCAAAGAAAAACCCGACCTGATCGTGTGGCCGGAGACTTCAGTGCCCGGTTTCCTCGAGACCGAGAAGCCGCTGAGCGACAGGATAACAGCGCTCGCGAAGGAGCTGAACACCTATATCCTGGTCGGCACGCAGACCGAGAAAGTACCCGAGGGCGTGCGTTATTATAACAGCGCCGCGCTGATATCGAATACGGGAGAGATAGTCCAGCGCTACGACAAGATGCATCTCGTGCCGTTCGGGGAATACGTTCCGTTCGGCAACTCATACCTGTCCTTCATCAAGAAGCGCTACGACATGGGCGAGGATTATTCGCCCGGAAAAGATTACACGATCTTCGAGATACCGACCCAAAAGGCGGGCAAGGTAAAGTTCGGCGTATTGATATGTTTTGAGGATGTCTTTCCCGAGATCTCGAGGAGTTTCGCGAGGCGCGGGGCGGAGTTCCTGGTCGTCATAACCAACGACGCCTGGTACATGAAGTCCGGGGCGCCGTACCAGCATACGCAGTCATCGGTCTTCCGCGCGGTGGAGAACAGGCTCAACGTCGTCAGGGCGGCGAATACCGGGCAGTCATGTTTCATAGACCCGTCCGGCAGGATAACCCAGAGCGTCGCGGGAGCGGGAGGGGACAGGATATTCGTCACGAATTTCGCCACGGCAAATATCATCCCGGAAAAGGGCCAGACCCCCTACATGAAGCACGGGGATATCTTTGCCTGGGCGTGCGTCGGGGTTTTTTTATTTGACTTAACCCTTTATTCAATCTATAATTATATCAATTTGAGGCGGAAAAATTGGAAGAAATAAACGACCTGATAAAACAAAGACTGTTAAAACTCGATAATTTAAGGGCGAATGGCGTCAACCCCTACGGGGGGAAATTTGCCAAGTCCATAAATATCAACGAGTTATTGCAAAACTTCGAGGACGCTGCCGCAAAAGAGCAGAAGGTCACGATCGCCGGAAGGGTCATGGCCGTCCGTTCCCACGGGAAGTCCTGCTTTATCGACGTCAAGGATTCCACCGGCAAGATACAGAATTACATCAAGGCCGCCGAACTCCCCGAAAAGTCGAAGATAGCTTTCGATAACATCGATATAGGCGATATCGTCGGGATAAACGGGAAGGCCTTCAAGACGAGGACCGGAGAGCCGACCGTCCACGCGGAAGATTTCACGATGCTCTCGAAATCGATAAAGCCGCTGCCCGAGAAATGGCACGGATTGAAGGATGTCGAGACAAGGTACCGCCAGAGGTATGTCGACCTGATCGTCAACGATGAGGTCAAGAAGGTCTTCGAGCTGCGCATAAGGATGATCGCGCGCATAAGGGCGTTCCTCGACGGCAAAGGTTTCATGGAAGTCGAGACGCCGATGATGCAGGCGATGCCCGGCGGCGCCACCGCCAAGCCTTTCAAGACGCATCACGAGGCGCTCGGAATAGACCTTTTCATGAGGATAGCGCCGGAGCTCTATCTCAAAAGGCTGCTGGTCGGCGGGTTCGAGAAAGTTTACGAGATAAACAGGAACTTCAGGAACGAGGGGATATCGCCCAGGCATAACCCCGAATTCACGATGATAGAGGTCTACCAGGCATACGGCAATTGCGAGGATATGATAAACCTGACGGAAGAGCTCATCACCGACGCGGCGAAGCACCTTTTCGGCGGCTATAAGATCAAGCACGGCGGCGGAGAGATGGACCTTTCGCCCTCCTGGGAGAGGATACCTTTCCGCGAGGCGATAATTAAATATTCCGGGATAGATTATAAGAAAGAGAAGGACCTCAAAAAGGTCGCGAAGGATATGGGCCTCGATATACGCGAGGCTAAGCTCGACGAGGAATTTGCCAGCAAGATATTCGAAAAGACCGTGGAACCGCAACTCCTGAAGCCGACCTTTGTGATCGATTACCCGGCCGCGCTCTGCCCGCTGTCGAAAAAGAAACCGGATGATCCGGAGCTGACCGAAAGGTTCGAGCTCTTCATAAACGGCCAGGAGCTTGCAAACGCGTACTCCGAGCTGAACGACCCGATCGAGCAGAAGGCCAGGTTCGAAGAACAGGCCGCGGCCGCCGGGTCGAAGTCCATAGACGATGATTTCGTGCGCGCGCTTGAATACGGGATGCCTCCAGCGGGAGGCCTCGGAATAGGCATCGACAGGCTAGCGATGCTTTTTACTGACTCGGATTCGATTAAGGACGTAATACTCTTCCCGCAGCTAAAACCGGAACAATAACCTCATGCGTTATGAACTGTTGATCGCTTCGAGGTACCTTACCGCGAAGCGGAGAGAGAAATTCATATCCATCATAAGCCTCATATCCATCCTCGGGGTCGCGGTAGGGGTCTGCGCGCTTATCGTCGTTATCGGGGTAATGTCGGGTTTTGATAACGAGCTGCGCGATAAGATAATCGGCGCCAACTCGCACCTTGTCGTGGAGCAGGAGGGCGGCATCGATGACCCGGCCGCGGTCATCGGGAAGATAAAGGCCGCGAGCCCTGAGGTAGTATCGGTCTCGCCTTTCCTCGACGGGCAGGTATTCGCGAAGATAGGCGAAAGCATGCAGGGCCTCGTCGTGAGGGGCATTGTGCCGGAAGAGGAGACGAAGGTCTCGAAGGTCGCGAGTTATGTCAAGACCGGCTCGATCTACGGCGCGAAGGACAGGGGCATGCTTATAGGCTCTGAACTGGCGCTGAGGTACGGGCTGAAGGTAGGCGGCATCATATCGGTGGTATCGCCGGTCGACGGGACGACAACGGATTTCAAGGTCGCCGGCATATTCAATTCCGGATATTACGAATACGATTCCGGCCTCGCGTTCGTGGGGCTTAAGGACGCGCAGGAGCTCTTTGACTCAGGAGACAGGGTCGGCGGCCTGAGCGTCAGGATAAGGGACGTCTATAAGGCTCAGGCGCTGCGCGCCGAACTCCAAAGGCAGCTGAAATTCCCATATTATGTCAGGAGCTGGATAGACCTCAACAAGAGCCTCTTCGCGGCGTTGAAGCTCGAGAAGCTGGCGATGTTCTGGATACTCGCGCTGATAGTGGCGGTCGCGTGCCTCAATATAGCGAGCACCCTGATAATGGTAGTTACGGAGAAGACCAGGGATATAGGCATACTTAAGTCGATAGGCGCAACGCGTAATTCTGTCATGGCGATATTCACTCTGCAGGGATTCATCGTAGGGCTTGTAGGCACGACGCTCGGAGTCGCGGGGGGCCTCGGCCTCGGTTACCTGCTGGAAAAATACCAGTTCATAAAATTGCCGAGGGATACCTATTACATCGACAGGTTCCCGGTCGACATACAGGCGGGTGACGTCGCGGCGATAGTCGTCGCGGCATTGGCGGTCAGCCTGCTTGCCTGCGTCTATCCGGCATGGAAGGCTTCCCGGCTCAATCCGGTGGACGCCTTGAGGTACGAATAATATGATAGCAGCCAAAGGCCTGCGTAAGGTCTACAGCAACGGAGCAAAGCAGCTTGAAGTCCTGAAGGACGTCAACCTGCGGGTCGACAGGGGCGAGGTACTCGCGCTTCTGGGCCCTTCGGGCGCGGGCAAATCGACGCTGCTCCACCTTTTGGGAGGGCTCGATATCCCGACGGCGGGAGAGGTAAGCATAGGCGGTAAACTGATATTCTCGCTCTCCGATACCGAGCGCGCGAGGATCAGGAACGAAAAGATAGGTTTCGTCTTCCAGTTCTATCACCTGCTTCCGGAGTTCGACGCGCTGGAGAACGTGCTCCTTCCGATGCTGATAATGGGCAAGGGGGGAAAAGCCGGCCGCGAGAAGGCGGCGGAGCTGCTAAGCGCCGTCGGGCTTGAAGACCGGATGCGCCATAAACCCGGGCAGCTTTCCGGAGGCGAACAGCA
>JBAZFE010000081.1:0-5996 GCA_041653555.1 Candidatus Omnitrophota bacterium | reverse complement strand
GCGCGCCCTTAAGCAGAGCTACGGATTTTATCGAATCTATCATCTCTCCTGCTTCGCGCGGCGTGATCGGCGCTATCCTGAAAGCGACGTCCTTGAGAACCTCTACGTATATGCCCCCGAGGCCGAACATAAGCATCGGGCCGAACTGCGGGTCCTTCGTCATCCCGAGGATGACTTCCTTTCCGCCCATGGCCATCTCCTGGATCAGCACGCCGAGGATATTCGCGTTGGGGACGGCGGCCTTTGCCTTCTTTATCATCTCATTGAACGCGTCCTCTACCTGCTTCGCGTCCTTCAGGCCCACCTTTACTCCGCCGACATCAGACTTATGCAGGATATCCGGAGATGCGATCTTCATTACTACGGGATAGCCTGTTTTATCGGAGGCGGCCACAGCCGCCGCAGCATCCTTTGCAAGCGTGCTCTTCGGGATCCTGAACCCGTAGCTCTCGATGATGTCCCTGGCCATGTATTCCGGTATTTCCTTCTGGCCGGTCCTTACCGCCTCGTCTATTATCTTCTTTACCCTGGCCTTATCCGCCGGGAAGGACTTTACCGCTTCCTTCGGCAGGTCCGTCATGATCTTGTGCTTGACCATTATGTCGAAGGATGATATGGCCCTTTCGGGGAAACGGTAGTTCGGTATCTTGTTGTCCTGCAATATCGACACGCCCTTATCGACGAGCCTGCCCCCGATGAAACTCGAGAATATCGGCTTGCCGTCCCTATGCGAGACTAGCACATCGGCGGTCTCCTTTATCTTGCTGCTGCTCTGCGGGGTCAGTATGACAATAAGGCCGTCGACGTTCGGGTCCTTCAGCAGGGCGCCGACAGCGATCTCATACCTCTGCGCATCGGCATCTCCGACGACATCGACCGGGTTGTTCAGCGCCGCGGTCTTAGGCAGCGCGCCCCTCAGGTAGTCCGTCGTCTCTTTGCTCAAAGACGCGACCTTCGCGTATTTAGAGCGCTCGACAGCGTCCACCGCGATTATTCCGGGGCCTCCGGCGTTCGTTAATATGGCCAGGTTAGGGCCCTGCGGCAGTTTCTGGTAGGAGAACGCCACGGCGTAATCAAAGAGATCTTCTATGGTCTCGGCGCGTATTATCCCTGTTTGGGCGAACGCAGCGTCAAACGCCGCATCGGAGCCGGCAAGGCTCCCGGTATGGCTTGAAGCGGCTTTCGCGCCTGCCTTGGAACCGCCCGACTTACAGATTATCACGGGCTTCTTGGCCGTGACTTCCCTCGCGACGCGCATGAATTCTTTGCCGTCCTTGACGTCCTCGATATAACCGAGTATTACTTTCGTATCCGGGTCGTCCCCGAGCGACTTGAGCAGGTCCGTCTCCGATATATCCGCTTTATTGCCGATGCTTTAATTTCGAGAAACCTATCTTCTCCTTGACCGCCCAGTCCAGGATAGCGGAACAAAGGGCGCCCGACTGCGAGAAGAAAGCTATATCCCCGGGCAACGGAGAGATCGCCGCGAAAGAAGCGTTCAACAGCGACGTGGAACTTATGAACCCGAGGCAGTTGGGGCCGAGCACGCGTATTCCGTACTCTTTTGCCGTCGCGGCCAGCTCCATCTCGAGCTTCTTGCCTTCCGGGCCCGTCTCCTTAAAACCCGCCGTTATGACTATCGCGGCCTTAATGCCCTTCTTGCCGCACTCCTTCATCGACTCTATGACGGCCGCCGCGGGTATCGCAAAGACCGCGAGGTCGACATCGTCTTTTATGTCCAGCACCGACGGGTAAGCTTTATTGCCCATGACTTCGCTGTCGTTTGGATTGACGGGATACACCTTGCCTTTATAACCGTATTCCTTGAGGTTAATAAGGACATCGTTGCCTATTTTGCCTTTTTTTTCGGATGCTCCTATGATAGCTACAGACGAGGGATTGAAGAGGTATTCCAAGCCGGTTTTGCTCATGTTGCCTTTCCTGATTAGTTTAAATTTTGGGTTAACGAAGCCTTCTCAATAAATACGAAAAGGTGGGATGGAAGTATTTTATTCTAAAAGCGGTTTTTTGTCAACCCAAAACGTCCTTTAATATCTGTACGATCTCTTCCCTTTTGACAGGTTTGTTGATGAACTTCGAGGCGCTCTTTTCCAGCGCTTTCGCGTAGGTATCCCAGTCCCCGAAGGCGGTTATCATCACGACAGGGAGGTCGGGGAACTCCTTTTTGGACCTCTCGAGCAGTACGAGGCCGTTCTCCCCCGGCATAGACAGGTCCGCGAAAACGATATCGAACTTGTCCTTGCGGATCAGCTTCATGCCGTCGGCCGTGTTCAGCGCGGTAGACGTCTCGTGCCCCTCGCCTTTTAGCGTCTTGGAAAGCGCGATACCGAACTCCACATCGTCGTCTACTATTAGTATCTTGGACACGTCTTCCTCCTTTTTTCAGGCCGCGAAAGGCAGCCTCAATTTCACGATAGTCCCCCTGCCGATCTTACTGTCACAAGATATCCCGCCGCCGCACTCAAGCATTATGTCCCTCGCGATATAGAGCCCGAGGCCGGTGCCGACGTCCTTAGTCGTAAAGAACGGCTCGAACATCCTTTTCTGGTGTTCCCTCGGGATGCCGGGCCCGTTGTCCTCCACAGCTATCTCCACTTCGTCTTTCCGGCGGCTTGTGCTTATTACGATACGGCCGCCGTCCGGCATGGCTTCGAACGAATTCCTTATAAGGTTCAACAGTACCTGCCGCAGCCTGCTCTCCTCGATGGCCGCGTCCGGCAGGCCCTCTTCAAATGCTTTATTGAAGGAGATTCCCTTGCATTGGCCTTCCTTCTCGAGGAACCTTATGAGCGATTCTGAGACGGCGTTTATATCCGACCTCTTCAGCCCCGCCTTCGAACGCCTCATGAAATTCAGGTGGCTCTCGATGACATCGTTTATCCTGTATACCTCGTTTATTATGGACTTGACCAGGGTCTGCGCTTCTTCGGTATCCTTGCATTCATGTTTCTTTATCTCATCGGCAAGCAGTTCGGCGCTGAGGCTAATGGTGCTCAGGGGATTCCTGACGGAATGCGCGAGCTGGGCCGACATCATGCCCATCGCCGCGAGCTGCTCGGCATTCACGAGCTGGCGGTGCATGCGCCTCTCCCTGTCCGAAAGATAACCCATCATGACCGAGAAGAGCAACAGGAACCCGACGCGCAGCGAGAGGTCCGTCCAATGCATCGTATAGAGGCAATTGGGGCACGAGAATATATACGCCACCGACGCCACTATGGCTATCCCGATACTGCCCGCCTGGCCGTAATAGTACGACTGTGCGGCGGCGATCAGGAAATATCCGAGGGTAAAGGAGGAGTTGAGGCCCCCGGTTATCGGGACGATGAACGAAAGGAATACCAGGTCGAGTAAAAATTCTATGAGGTATATCTTCGAGGCCTTGTCCGGGAACCTGAATATGGCCAGGTATAAGGCAAGGTTATATGCATAGAACGCCGCTATGACCCACAGGAACACCACCCTGTCGTGCGCTGAGAAAGGGTGGTAGATGCCCCAGGCAGTCGCGGCCGTCGCGGCCGCAAGCTTGACTATCGAGAACCCGAAATCGGTCGGGTTTACGCCGTTTACATTCTTTATGGCGATCATTGCAGGTCTTCCTTATATATCCTCAGTATCTCCGCCACGCTCCAGGCCTGAGACATGGCCCCCCTCGGATTATACGGAGGATCGCCGTCGAATATCTCGGATATCGTCCCGAGGCCGGCATCCTTAAGGTGCCCGAAGAGCGGCGTAAGGAACCTCCTGGCCTCCTGCCTCGTATTGGGGTTCCTGCCGTATACATTTAGGTATGCGGAAATAAAATGCGCAAGCATCCAGGGCCAGACCGTACCCTGGTGGTAGCAGGCGTCCCTCATCCTCTGGTCGCCCGAATATACCCCCCTGTAGTTCCTGTCGTTCGAGGAGAGTGAGCGCAGGCCGTAAGGCGTCAGCAGCTCCTTCCCGACTATGTCTAGCACTTTCTTCTCCCTCTCCTTGCCGATCATCCTGTAAGGGAGGCTTAACGCGAGGATCTGGTTCGGCCTCAGCGTCCTGTCGACGCCGTCTTCGCTGACGCAGTCGTAAAGGTACCCGCCGGCCTCGTTCCAAAAGACCAGCTCGAAACTCTTCTTCGCGAGGTTCGCGAGCCTAGCGCACTCGTGCCTGTATTTCAGGTTCAGCTTATCGCAGATATCCTCCATGGTCCTCAACGAATTATACCAGAGCGCGTTCACCTCGACGGCCTTGCCGTTGCGCGGCGTGACGACCCATCCGCCTATCTTTGCGTCCATCCAGGTCAGTTGGACATCGGGGTCCGAGGTCGAGATCAACCCGTCGCGGTCCATCTTTATACCGTAACGCGTCCCGTTTATGTAATATTTTATTATCTCCTCGAGGCAGCCGAGAAGGTTCGATTCGACGAAATCGTAATCGTTCGTATACTCGAGGAACTTATGGACCGCCCAGAAATACCAGAGCGAGGAGTCGACGCTGTTGTATTCCGGCTCCTTCGATCTTTCCGGGAACCTGTTGGGTATCATCCCCTCGTCGCAATACTTCGCGAACGTGAGCAGTATGTCCCTCGCCTCATCGTACCTTCCGAGCGTGAGCGTAAGCCCGGGCAATGACACCAGCGCGTCCCTGCCCCAGTCCCAGAACCAGTGGTAGCCGGCGACTATCGTCGGAAGGCCGTCCGCCCTCTTGACGAAGAACGAGTCGGCGCTGTTCGCGAGGCGTATCGCGATGTCATCGTGCATGCCCACGGCCTCCGCTATCTCGTTATGGCGAAGGACCTCGCTCGATTCAAGGACTTCCACCGAACGCATCTTCCGCCCCTCGGTCGACGCGACTATATATGCCTTGTCGCCTTCCTTGACCAGGAATCCGAGCTCTCCCGGGCTGTAGAGGTCCTCGTGGAACTCGAGGCCCCTCTCCTTCTCGCGCTGGTACTCGAACGACTTGTACCAGTAGCCGGCCTGTTCGAAGCGGTCCGCGTTGTTCGCGAGGTAAATTATCGGGGACTCGCTGTAAGGTTTCATCTTTATGTAGCCGTCAAGACGGTCCACGCCCTTGTTAAAGCTCGAATTTTCTACGGATAGCCAATGGTAATCGCGCGCCGCAATGAGGGGCCTGACGAGGAGCTCGAGGTAACCGGGGGAACTCAATATCTTGTAGGTTATGACCGTCGTATTCTCGCCGCGGACCATGAATACGGCCTTCTCTATAGTGATATCGCCGGCCTTGTAGGTAAATACCGGGAACGGGTCCAGGCGGAACTCATCGAGGTACCTGTGCCCCTCGGGATGTATTATGCCGGGATATTTATTGCAGGAAAGGTTATAGCGGCTGCCGTCCTTCAGTACCAGGGTCTCCTCGAGCTTGGAGAGCATGACCATTCGCGACAGCGACGGCCTTGCGGACGCGACGAGCAGGCCGTGGTAGCGCCGCGTATTCGTGCCGATTATCGTCGACGACGCATATCCCCCTAGGCCGTTCGTCTCTATCCATTCCTTTGATGTCGCGGCCTGGAAGTCGCCGCAGACGTCTTTCCCGAAACGGATCACATCTCCCGTTTTCGGGGGTAACTCCTTTATTTCATCCTTCACGACGGCCATATCACTCCGATCCGCCTTTTGTCTTTCCGCCTTCCTCGTCTAACCTCTTGAAAAATTCATCGGGGTGCAGCTTCTCAAGTTCCTTCTCGAACGTCTTTACCTCATCCGCGGTTATCGGCTTGTTGATGACCGGGCATATATCCAGCACTTTGTCTTCAATGAATACCGGGGAACTCGTCCTGACCGCCAGCGCCATCGCATCGGACGGGCGGGAATCTATCTCGAGGGTCTTATCCGCCTGCCTGACTATGATCCTCGCGTAATAAGCGTTATCGCGAAGGTCCGATATGACGACTTTCTCTATCGAACCGCCCAACGACTTGATCAGGCTTACCGTCAGGTCGTGGGTCAGGGGCCTGGCAAACTTTTCGCCTTCGAGGA
>JBAZFE010000080.1:0-6042 GCA_041653555.1 Candidatus Omnitrophota bacterium | reverse complement strand
TGAAGGCCTGCTTTGCCGCCACAAAAAAAGAGATGCTGGCCGTGATAAAAGAGATTGACTAACTCGCGGTTTGCTTATAGACTATTTTTGGAACCTTTGGAGACGATATGAAGAAGAGAAGGATAGCGATACTTACCGGAGGCGGGGACTGCCCCGGGCTTAATGCCGTCATACGCGCCGTCGCGAAGAAGGCGATGGGCGAGGGCGGGGAGGTCATCGGCATCGAGGACGGTTACGAGGGCCTCGTAAAGAACAGGATGAAGAAGCTCGAGAACCGCGACGTATCGGGCATCCTCACGATGGGCGGCACGATACTCGGCACCTCCAATATAGCCAACCCCTACCGTTATGCGATCGAAGGGAAGGGCTGCAAGCTGACCTTCAGGGATTACCATAAGAAGGCGATCAATAATTTCAAGAAAATTAAGGCCGATGCGCTCGTCGCTATAGGCGGCGACGGGACGCTTTCAATGGCGTACAGGCTTTTTGAGGACGGCATCCCTATCGTAGGCGTGCCGAAGACCATAGATAACGATATAGTGGGCACGGACATAACGTTCGGTTTCGACACAGCGGTGACCATAGCGACAGAAGGCATCGACCGCGTCCATACTACGGCGCAGTCGCACCACCGCGTGATGATAGTCGAGGTAATGGGCCGCACCGCCGGATGGATAGCGCTGCATTCGGGTGTCGCGGGCGGCGGCGACATAATCCTGATACCGGAGATACCGTACGATATAAATAAAGTGGTAAGGAAGATAAAGGAAAGGCACGGCAAGGGCAAGAAGTTCAGCATCGTTGTCGTCGCCGAAGGAGCGAAGCCGATAGGCGGCGATGTCGTAGTCCAGAGGATCGTGAAGGCGAGCACCGAGGCCGTCCGCCTCGGAGGCATAGGGTTCGTCCTCGGCGACCAGATAGAGAAGCTTACCTGTATCGAGACCCGCGCGGTGATCCTGGGCCACCTGCAGAGGGGCGGTTCCCCGACGCCGTTCGACCGGGTCCTCGCGACGCAGCTCGGGTCGAAAGCGATGGATTTCATAGATGAAGGCGCGTTCGGGTACATGGTCGGCATAAAACAGAACGAATTGACAAAGGTATCGCTGCGCGATGTAGCGAACGGAAAACGCCTCGTGCCGCCCGATAATTACCTCGTGCGGGCCGCCCGCGCGCTGGGCACATGTTTCGGTGACTGAAATAACAGGAGGAAGGGATGTCGCTTAATATAAGTATCGAGAAGAAATCCGGTGACGTATTCGTATTCACGATGAAAGGTTCCATAGATTCCGATACATACAAGGAACTCGATGACAGGGTATCGCCGCTGCTTAACGCCGGCGCCAAGGTCGTGATATTCGACATGGACGGCGTGGAGTATGTCAGCAGCATGGGCCTGAACACCGTATTCAAGGTCCAGCGCACGCTCGACAAGGTCTCTGGGACCTTTATGATGACGAATATCCAGCCGCAGGTAAAAAAGGTCTTTGAGATAGTCAAGGCTCTTCCGAGCATGAAGGTATTCGAGAGCATTGAGGAGGCCGACGCCTACCTCTATAAGATACAGTCCGAAGAGAGGAACAAGCAGAACCCTTCCGGGTTTTAGGAGGCGCGATGAAAAAGTCCATCCTGATAGCGCTTTTGCGCACGAGGAGCAAGTCGGCGGTCGAGTTCCAGAGGGTCCTCACGAAGTACGGCTGTATGGTCAAGACGCGCCTCGGCATACATGACGGCGTCGTCGGCAATTGTTCCGATACCGGCCTGATAATACTCGAACTCGTCGGCGAAAAGAAAGAAACGGCCGGCCTCGCAAGGAAGCTCAATGCGATACCGGGAGTCTCGGCGAAACTCGTCGACATATCCCTTAAGAAATAAGCATATGCCGCGTTGCCGCGCCAGCGATATCCTCAAAAAGCTCAAGTCGCTCTCTAACCCCAGGAATGTCGAAGGCATGGTTCGTTTCGGCATAAGTCCCCGCAATACCTTAGGCGTTCCCATACCCGTATTAAGGAAGATAGCCGGAGAGACGGGCAAGGACCACGCCGTCGCGCAGATACTCTGGTCCTCCGGGATACATGAGGCGAGGATACTTGCCGGAATGGTCGATGACCCCGCCCTCGTCACGCCTAAACAGATGGACCTCTGGGCCGAAGGTTTCGATTCATGGGACACCTGCGACCAGGTCTGCTCGAACCTCTTTTCATATACCGCCGTTGCGCACAAGAAGACGTTCGAATGGAGCAGGAGGAAGGAAGAATATGTCAAACGCGCGGGTTTCGCGCTGATGGCTTGCCTCGCCGTGCATGACAAGAAAGCCAAAGACGCGGTTTTTATCAGATACTTTCCGGTGATCAAAAGGGAATGCAGAGACGAGCGCAATTATGTGAAGAAAGCCGTCAACTGGGCCCTTCGCCAGATCGGCAAGCGCAACTCAAACCTGAAAAAAGCCGCGCTAAAGGCCGCCAAAGAGATATATAAGGCCGACTCAAAGGCCGCACACTGGATCGCGGCGGACGCGATAAGGGAATTGGAGAAGAGATGAACAGGATATTCATGCTGCTTGCGATATCGGAAGCGAAGAAGAACCTCAAGAAGATGGACGGCGGGCCGTTCGGCGCGTGCATAGTCAAGGGCGGAAAGGTCCTCGCGGCCGCGCGCAATACGGTGCTCAGGGACGACGCGTCATGCCACGCCGAGGTGAACGCCATACGGATCGCTTCGCGCAAGCTTAAGACGTTCGACCTGTCGGGCTGCGAGATATATTCGACGACGGAGCCGTGCCCGATGTGCTTCTCCGCGATACACTGGGCGCGCATCGATAAGGTGATCTTCGGGACGGACACGAAGGACGCGAAGAAGATAGGTTTCAACGAGCTTATGATAACCGACAGCCGTCTGAAAACTCTCGGGAAGAGCAAGGTAAAGATCGTCCGGGGTTTCATGCGCAGGGAATGCCTCGAACTCTTCGGGAGGTTCAATGAACTGCCTAAAAAGAAGCTCTACTGACCGCCGCAGCGGCAGGTCGTGGATTAAGATATATATCTGGGCCGTCGTCATCTCGTCGGTGGCGTATTTCGGTTTCAACCTCGCGCGGGACATCTTCGGGGGCGAGGAGGCGAAGGTCCGCAAGTTCATCATGCAGGGCGGATCGCGCCTCGAGAAGAAGGATATCATCGGCCTCTCCGACATGGTCGCGGATGGCTATAAGGACAAATACGGCAATGACAGGATGACCCTCGTATACGGCACGAAATCCTTCCTGGCCTATTACAAGAACATCTTCATCAACATAGAGAAGGCGGATATTAAGCTAAATGAAGCGAAGGACGCTGCGCAAGCGGAAGTGACCGCCCTCATGATATTCAAGACGAAGGAAGGCAAGCCCGGTCCGGCGTTGGAAGGGCTCGAGGGGGAGAAGGACAAATTCCTGCTGAAGATGATAAAAGAAAAGAACGGCTGGAAGCTCCTTGAAATAGAGTTCCTCCAGCCGTTGAATATTATGGGCGAGAAGACCGGCTAGGCCGGTTCAGCATGACCTCGAGGTTGGCTTTCTTTTCGATCTCGTTATACCAGGTTATCGAAGCATAGAACTGTTTCTGCGCTATCAGCAGTTCCTTGAATTTTACTTTTCCTTCCTCGTATTTCTTCTCGTCGATCGGCGTTATCGAATCCAGCCTTACGACGGCATATCCGTTATTGACCTTTACCACCTGCCCGAACACCTCTCCGGGTTTCACGGAGAGCGCGGCATCGGCGAAGTCCGGCGATATCCCGATACCTTCTATATATTGGCCGCGCACGAATTCGTTGGTCTTTTTTTCGTGGAGCGACAGTTTATCCGCTAATTCCCCGAATTTTGCCATGCCTTTCTTTATCTCCGCGAGGGCCTCTTCCGCCTTGGCCTTGGCGATAGCATCCGCCTTCTCGGCCTTCAGCGCCGCCCGCGCCTTGTCCTTTACTTCCTCGAAGACGGCAGCTTTCTCGGGGACCTTCAATTTGAGCTTCATGAAGTATATTCCGTTCTTCGTCTCGACCGGGTTGCTTATGGCGCCCTCATCAAGGGCGAACGCAGCGCCGGCGAATTTCATCTCATAGCCAACGCCGGGTATATTGGCCTTCTCGTCGAAGAGCCCCGTCTCTTTTACGTCGAGGGAGAACTTCTTCGCCACGGCGGACAGGTCCTTGTTCCCGGCGAACTCATAGGATAAGTCGCGGGCGCTTTTCCTGGCCTTCTCCTTCGATTCTTCCTTGTCATCAAGGAAAGGTATTGCTACGTACTCCACGTTGACCTGCTCGGGTATCTTGAACGCGTCCTTATATTTGTCGAAAAATGCCTTGGCCTCGTCATCCGGGGCGGAGACCTGCGGCAGGTAATCCGAGGACTTCGCGAGGATATAGTCGGCCTTGGCCTTCTCATACGCGTATTTATACTGCCTCAGAACCTCGTCATCGGTGATCTCGATATCCTTCGTATGTTTCTCGATCAGTTTTTCAATCGTGATGTTATCCCTGACTATGGCCTCGAACTCGGTTGGGGTGAGCCCGAAGTTATAACGCAGGATATCCTCGTAAAGCCGCTTGCTGAACCATCCGTCCTTGTCGTTAAATGCGCCTATCTTCTTAATGGCCGCCACCACATCCTTGTCCGTGGCCCTGACGCGTTCCCTGTTCGCCTGGGCCAGCAGGATGATCCTGTCCCATGCCTGCGCTTCCAGGGCGGTCTCCGTCTGCTGGTCGCGCGGAAGTTCTCCGTATTTCATTATCATCTGGGTCCTGGAGGCGACGAAAGCCTTCTGGAACTCGCTCATCTGCACCTTCTTGCCGAATACCTTTCCGGCCACCGGGCTCGTCTCGTGGCTGCTTATCGCGTATAGCCCGATGAAGGCGACTATAAGGAGGTAAAGCGGGATCCTGGCGTTCTCTCTGATCTGTTTGAGCATTTTCGGTTCTCCTTTGGGGAAATTTAAGGTATTATATCAGGAAAAGGGCCGCCGGGCAATCCCATTTTAATGTAAACCTTTTTCCGGCACCCGCGTCTAATACGGTAAAGGGAGGTACTGAATATGAACAAGGGATATATAGCGGTAATGGCGATAGTCCTTATACTGGTAGTCGCGATCGTTTCCGGGTCTGCGGGTATCGCGATAGGCAAGTTCCAGGCCCGCAAGGAGATGTTCAGGCAGGCGCGCAGCCACTGGGAGATGCGCGGGGAGAATATGGGCCCGGATGATATGATACCCGGCATGCGCAGGGCCGAAAGGGGCCATCGTTTCCACGAGTTTTCCAAGGAGCGTCCGCCCGAGGACATGAAGCGGATGATGGACAGCAGGAAGAAGCAGGTCAGGGAGCGCCTCATGGCCCTAAAGAAGGAAGATCCCGAGAAGTTCGGTGAGGTCATGAAGAAGATCGACGCGCTCGAACAGAACCTGGCCTCGCTTAAGAAGGAATTGGCCTCCGAACCGGCAAAATAACGGACTGATCATTGGAACCTGACAGCGAGATTATCAGGCGGGCTAGGAACGGGGAGCGGGCGGCCTTCGACTCACTTGTGGAGACGCACAAGGAGAAGGCTTTCGCCCTCGCGTTCAGTTTTATCGGAAATGCCGAGGACGCGAAGGATGTCCTGCAGGATTCGTTCGTGAAAGCGTATATTGGCATAATAAATTTCAGGGGATCGTCGAGTTTCTATACGTGGTTTTACAGGATACTTGTCAACCAGTGCAAGGATTTCCTGAGGAAGAAGAAGGCCAAGAGCGGCGTATTCCTGGACCCGTTGCCCGCGTCCGAAGAGGACGGGGATAACGCGCCGGAAGCAGTTGACCTTTCGCCCGGCCCTTCGCAGATCGCGCTGGATAAAGAGACGCGGCAGGCAATAAACGAAGCCATAAGCGGGCTGCCGGAGAGGCAGAAGGCCGTATTCATGCTCAAACACATACAGGGGATGAAATTAAACGAGATCGCCGAAACGCTGGACTGCAGTGAATCTACCGCAAAGGTCCACCTTTTCCGCGCGATAAGGGGGTTAAGATGCCGACTGACAAAGAA
>JBAZFE010000079.1:0-6308 GCA_041653555.1 Candidatus Omnitrophota bacterium | reverse complement strand
CTACATGGCAGGCGGGGTTTCCGCCGCGCAGTCGGTCGGCGGCAGGTTGGGATGGGGAGGAATAAAGGCGGTAAAAACGGGCAGGGTGTATGACGATATAGACCCGGATACGCTGTTCAGGCCCGGGCCCCGCCTTATCGACGGTTTGAGGGCGCTTAATGACAGGTTCTATAAATGAAAGACATACGTAATATACTGGAAGACCGCAGGAAGAGGTCGGTTAAAACGGCGGTTATCCTCGTATCGCTCCTGTTGGCCGCGGCTTTTATTTCGCTTTATTCCGGAGCGGCGAAGATAGGGTTGTTCGAGCCGCTAAACACGATGAGCAGGCAGATACTTTATATGAGGCTATTCAGGATAATGCTCGCGGTATTGGTCGGCGGCGGGCTTTCGGTCGCCGGCGTGATATTACAGGGGCTTCTGCGCAATCCCCTTTGCGAACCCTATGTGCTGGGCATATCAAGCGGCGCTTCGGTCGGAGCGGTCTTGTCCATAGTATTGGGGGCCGGAGGGGCCTTCATCGGCCTCGGGGCGCTCCCGTTATGGGCGTTTATCGGCGCAGCGGCTACATTCTTCGCCGTCTATAGGACCGCGGAGGTAAGCGGGAGGGTGCCGATGCAGAACCTGCTTCTGACAGGGGTCATAGCCGGCGCGCTGCTGTCGTCGATAGTGATCTTCATCGTCTCCTTCTCCCAACAGGATGCCCTCCACAGCATCATCTGGTGGCTTCTCGGAAACCTCCAGATATTCGACGGCGGCCTCCTGTTCTTTGTCGCCGTAATGGTCGTAGCGGGTACGGCGGTTGCGTACATATTTTCGAATGAGCTTAACGCGTTCGCCCTCGGAGAAGAAGAGGCGGCGCATATCGGCGTTGATACCGAACGGATGAAGATGGCGCTTTTCCTTACGGCATCGATGATCACCGGCGCTGCGGTATCGGCTGCCGGGATGATAGGTTTTGTCGGCCTTATAGTGCCGCATTTCATGAGGATGATAGTCGGCCCCGACCATAGGATACTTATACCGTCGTCTTTCCTGGCCGGAGGGATATTCCTGCTGGTGTGCGATACTGCGGCAAGGACGCTGATGCCGCCCGCGGAAATACCCGTCGGCGTGATAACCGCGGTATTCGGGGCGCCGTTCTTTATCCATATGCTCAGGAAGAAATCGAGGCTGTGATGGGCGCGCTTGACGTCAAAAATGTGGTAAGCGGCTATGGCGGCAAGGCGGTCGTAAGGGACGTCTCGTTCACGGCGGCGAAAGGCGAGTTCATAGGGATAATCGGCCCGAACGGCGCCGGAAAATCAACGCTGATGAGGACTATAAGCCGCGTCCTGCGGCCGGATTCCGGCTCGATATCGATAGGCTCGAGGGACATATTCTCGATGCCGCAGAAGGATTTCGCGAGGTCCGTCGCGTTCGTGTCGTCGGACCCGGCGGTGGTCTTTCCGTTCACCGCGCTCGAGGTCGTGATGATGGGAAGGTTCCCGTACATAAAGATGTTCGGTTCCGGGTCGAAGGAAGATATCGAGGCCGTCGAACGCGCGGTGGCTGCGACGGATTGCGGCGCGGTGATATCGCGTCCGATAGACCGTTTGAGCGCAGGCGAGAGGCAGAGGGTGCTGATAGCCAAGGCCCTCGCGCAGGAACCCGGGCTGATGCTGCTGGATGAACCGACATCGCATCTCGACATATCGCACCAGGTCCAGGTGCTCGATATACTCAAGGGTCTCAGCGCCGGGAAGATCACCGTAATAGCGGTCCTGCACGACCTGAACCTTGCGGCTGAATATTGCGACCGTCTCGTGCTCATAAGCGGCGGGGCGGTAAGGTTGGCGGGCACGCCCGCGGAAGTGCTGGATTACAGGATCATTGAAGAAGTTTACAATACGGTTGTTGTCGTAAGGGAGAATCCCGTCAGCGGGAAACCGTACGTTTTGCTCGCACCGGGTTCGAGGAAAGGAGGAGACAGGCAAGGAAGCGGTAATAAATAGTGTATCATCGCACACAGGTGTTTTTGCTTAAAAGGGAAGCCGATAAAAGGCGCGGTACCTGCCGCTGTAGTCCCGACCTTTAGTTGAAGGAGAACCGAATGGCGAAAGATCCCACTGTCCCGGTGACGGGACGGGAAGGGAGCCAGGAGGGCGGGACAGCCAGAAGACCTGCCGGTGTGCGCATCTGTTCTCTTAGATCGCCTCAGGAGATGCGAGGCAAAAAGGACAAGGAGTTAATCGATGTTATTGAGGAAGATCGTCTGTACGTCGGTAATTATTATGGGCTTTTTCTCTTACTGTTCCGGCGAAGAGCCGCTTAGCATAGAGCTTGAAAAGATAATAGTGACCCCGCTCAATTCCGGCCAGTCCTATTCCGAGATATCAAGGAACCTTGAGATCGTGGATTATTCGAAGCCGGAGCTGCTTTCCATGCAGACGATAGCGGTCCCGCTCGATAAGCTCACCTCGGTCTATACTACGGATTACGGCCAGCTTGGAGCGGTCAAGGATATACATATCAGGGGTTCCTCCGCGGAACAGGTGCTGATAATGGTGGACTCCCGTCCGATCAACAATCCGCGGACGGGCATGACGGAGCTTTACCAGATATCGCCCGATACCATCGAGAGGATCGAGGTCATAAAGGGCCCCGCGTCATCCGTATACGGTTCGAGCGCGATAGGCGGCGTCGTGAACGTCATAACCAAGAAGCCGTCCGAAAAACCTAGCACGACGATAGTCTCGAGCTTCGGCACCTTCCGGACGTTCCATGAATCGCTCTCGACATCGGCGACCTTCAAAGGGTTCGGGTATAGGCTGAACTATGCGTACGATTCCTCGTCGGGTGACAGGGATAATTCGGGTTACCTTTCCAATAATTGGGACGCGAAGCTCAACTACGAGGTCGCGGAGCGGAATAATATATATTTTAACGGCGGATATTTCCAGAGCAGGGCGGGCGCCCCCGGTTCCGTATTCATGCCGCAGGTCGACGACCACCAGCGCAATTTCAATAATTTCCTGGACCTCGGATGGGACGCTGAGATATTTGACGGCGCGAATATGAGCCTGCGCGGATACCAGAATACCGACCGGCTTGAGTTCGAGGAAGGGTATGACCCGCTCCTAAAGACGGCCGCGCGGACGAGGGTAAGGGGCATCGTCGCGAAATACGACCAGACGTTCTTTGACGCGTACAAGCTGATCGCGGGGTTTGACGGCAAGGACAATAAGATGAACTCGTCAAACAGCGGCAAACACAGGTATGTGGTCCGTTCGCCTTTTATCCAGAATGAGGTATCCCTCTGGGAAAAAGTGTTCGTGAATTTCGGGGCGAGATGGGACGACTACTCGAACTTCAAGAGCGAGCCGACACAGAGCGCGGGAATATCCGTCAAGGCCCATGATTATGTCAAGCTGCGCGCAAATTACTCAAAAGGTTTCAGGGCGCCAACGTTCAGCGAACTCTATTGGCCGTTCGACGGATGGACGGAAGGCAATCCGCTGCTGACGCCAGAAAGGTCATGGTCATGGGAGGGAGGCGTTGACATAGATTATCCGTGCGGGCTCGGTTTCAGCACCACGTATTATACGAATAAGGTCAAGGACCTTATAAATTGGGCGGCAGGGGACGACTGGGTTTGGCGGCCGTCAAACGTCAGTTCGGCGAAGATAGACGGATGGGAATTTTCCTCATCCATACCGCTGCTCAAGCACCTGAAAGCGGATGTCGGTTATACGTACATGAACGCGATGGACAGGGAACTTGACCGTTACCTGATATACAGGCCCAAGCATAAGGTCGACCTCGGACTTACCTGCGAATACGAAAAGGTCTACCTGAGGCTCTCGGGACAGTCGCTAGGGAGGCGGTATGTCGATACGTCCAATTCCGAAGTGCTGAAAGCGGATTTCATCGCGAACCTTGAAGCGCAGTATAAAGTAAACAATAGTTTGACTACTTTCCTTTCGATTGATAATATATTCAACAAGAACTACCAGAGGATGCTGGGTTATCCGATGCCCGGGTTCGCGATCAATGGCGGAGTGAAATGTGAATTTTAGGTATTCCGAGGATGTGGACAGGACCTTCAGGACGATGCTGCTCTTCTCCGCGGTATTGCATATATTCCTTTTGTTCAATTGGCCGTTCTACAGGCATATCTTCACCGACAGGAAGAAGCCCGGAGATATCGAGGTCACTTACCTGAGGGCAGAGAATATCCGCGAGAAGCCGGAACAGGCTGTAAGGAGGTCTCTGCCGCAACCGGAGGTATCGCGGCCGGCGAAGCTTGTGGCCGAATCCAAACCTTCCGCGGAAGCGAAGGCCCCGGCAAAGGCGGAAGCCGCAAAGAAGGAGCAGCCGAGGCCCAAGTCCGCCGGCGAACCCGCAAAGGCCGATAAAATGGGATCTGATACGGCATCCAGGGTAGTGATAAAACAGCCGATCGTTCCCCAGATACAAGCTACTGCATCGGTCGATATGCAGGGGCTCAAGCTTATGCCTTCTTCGTATTCCCAGGCCGTGCGCAACAGGATAATCGAGAACCTCGATACGCTGAAATCGGGAGTGGAGGGGGAAGTGTGCGTGCGTTTTGTCGTGTTTTCGGACGGGAAATTAAAGGAGGTCAGGATAGTTGACGATAAATCGTCAAGTAACGGTTTCCTGAGGTCTGCGGCCTTCAATGCGGTGAGGGATGCCGCGCCTTTTGCGGCATTCCCGGCAGGCACCAGCCTTTCCGAGATAGCCTTTACGTGTGAAATATCCTTCGCTAAGAAGTGAGGCAATTTCCCTTGACAAGATATATAACTGTTTGATATATTGACCCTAACGAAGACCATAAAGAAAGGGATGATATCTAATGCCAATGGTAGAGGTCGGCCAAAACGAGCCTCTGGAAAAGGCTTTAAGGCGGCTCAAGAAGAAGATCGAAAGAGAAGGGATCTTGAAAGCTATAAGGGCGCGCAAGCATTACGAGAAGCCCAGCGTCAAGAAAAAGAGAAAACAGATGGAGGCGCTCAAGAACAAAAGGAAAAGATATAGCTTCTAATTCTTTTATGAGCGTTAGCCAATGAGGATTGCATATTATTTCATACTGCTGTGTCTAATAGGCACAGCAGTATTTATTTTCCATCCGGCCGTTCCGCCTACATTCGACTATGTAGACAACGTTTCCAAGGCGACTCTGGATAACGGGCTGACCGCGATCGTAAAGAGTTCCCATAAGATACCGATGGTTGCCGTCAGGCTTATCGTCAAGACCGGCTCCGCGTCGGAAGGGAAGTTCGCGGGCAGCGGCATCTCCCATTTTGTGGAGCACATGCTATTCAAGGGGAATGCTAACCTTCCGGCCGGGGAGATCGAGAAGAGGATAAAATCGTACGGCGGCTATATAAATGCCGCTACATCCCACGACAGCACGGAAGTATTCCTTACCGTAGAGGCAAAGCACCTTGAAAAGGCGCTTTCGCTTTTGACCGGCCTCGCCTTCGATCCCGCCTTCAATGAGGCGGAGTTCCTAAGAGAAAAAGACGTTATCCTAAACGAGATAAGGATGGGAAGGGACGACCCGTCGCGCGAGGCTTCCATGCTGCTTTGGGGAACAGCCTATTCGTCGCACCCGTACAAATATCCGGTCATAGGCTACGAGGACCTCTTCAGGCAGATAAAGAGGAGCGACCTCGAGGAGTATCATTCCGGGAATTATGTGCCGAATAACTGCGTGCTGTCCGTCGTCGGCGACCTGGACGCCGAAGCGGCGCTCAAGTATATCCGTGAGACGCTCGGAAAACTTCCGCGCAAGACAGATCCCCGTACGGTAAAAGCCTCCGAACCTCTCCAGATCTCCCCGAGGTCGGCCGAGGTCCGTAAACAGGGCCTAAAGCTCTCAAGGGTCCTCATAGCGTTCCATACGACCAGCCTTGCCGATAAAGACCTCTATCCGCTGGACCTGCTTGCGGCGGCGCTCGGACAAGGCGAAAGCTCAAGGCTTTATATAAGCATAGTTAAAGAAAAGAAGCTGGCCTATGCGGTCAGCGCCTTTAATTACACTCCGTGCGACCCGGGGCTCTTCATCGTATCGATGGTGCTGGAAGAGAAGAACGCAGAGCGCGCCGTTGAAGCCGTCCTGTCGGAGATATCGAAAGCGAGGAAGGGGCAGCTTCGCGGATCCGAGCTGTCGAAGGTAAAAAGGTCCGTCATCAGCGGATATATATTCGGCAAGGAATCGATAGAGGCGCAGGCGGATGATTTTGCTTCGGGCTATGCGACTGCCGGAGATTATAATTATTCGCAAAGATATATAGATGGCCTCG
>JBAZFE010000078.1:0-6340 GCA_041653555.1 Candidatus Omnitrophota bacterium | reverse complement strand
AGACGCGGACAACAATTTCATGCCTTGCCCGGGGAAGGTGTCGTTCTTCCATGCTCCCGGCGGGCCCGGGGTCAGGGTCGATTCCCACGTATATCAGGGTTATACCATCCCCCCATACTACGATTCGATGATCGCGAAACTGATAACCTACGGCAAGAACCGCGCCGAGGCGATACAGATCATGCAGCGCGCCCTTTCGGAATTCACGATAGAACCCATAAAGACGACCATAGACCTGCATAAACGGCTGACATCGGACCCGGCGTTCCTGCGCGGGGAAGTGACCACCGAATTCATAGAAAAGATGATGGCGGAAAAGGAGGGCTCCCAATGAACGTGTTGAACAGGATAACGATGTTGTTCTTCCTTGTGGTATTTTTGGCGATAGGCCTCTTCCTTATCGCGGTATCGGTAAGGTCCGTCGAGAGCGAGCCCGTGATGAACGCGCTGGACTCCATAAATTCGTCCATGACGCTGAGGGTCGGAGTCGGCGTGGTCGGTTTCCTGCTGATAATAGTCTCGTGGGCCGCCTACCAGTTCACGGTCGGGAGGATACAGCGCCAGAAGAACATAGCATTCAACAATCCGGACGGCCAAGTTTCGATATCGCTGTCGGCTATAGAGGAATTCATAAGGAAGATAGGTTCTTCCCTGCCGGAAGTCAAAGAGCTCAAGTCCGACTGCATTGCCACGAAGAAGGGGATAGATATCTCAACCAAGGTAATATTCTGGGCGGATGCGAACATACCGGAATCGACCGAGAAGATACAGGGTATAGTGAAAGCCAAGATACAGGAGATGCTGGGAATAGACGAGCCGATAATCGTGAAGATACATGTGACAAAGATCGCGACCCGCGCAGAGCCTAAGCCCGTCCTGAAGAAAGAGAAGGACAAGGAAGATGTGAGCCTGCCGTTCGGCAGGATCGACTAAACAAAAACTAAAAGGGGGAATTAATGAAGAGATTGGCAATACTAACGGGCGGCGGCGACTGCCCCGGCTTGAACCCCGTCATAAGGGGAGTTGTCAGGAAGGCTTTTCTTGAAGGATACGAGGTACTGGGAATAAAGAACGGATGGAAGGGCCTGGTCGAGGGCGATATCGTCCCGCTCGACCTGCGTTCCGTATCCGGGATATTGCCGAAAGGCGGCACTATACTCAGCACATCCAGGACAAACCCATATAAGAAAGAAGGCGCTGTCCAGATGGTCAAGGATAATTTCAAGAAATTCGAGCTGGACGCCCTTATCGCGGTCGGAGGGGAAGATACTCTCGGCGTCGCCTATAAGCTCGTAAAGGAAGGGATCAATGTGGTCGGCGTGCCGAAGACGATAGATAACGACCTGAGCGAGACGGATTATACGTTCGGCTTCGATACCGCCGTCAATATCGTGATGGAGTGCATAGACAGGCTCCATACGACCGCCGAAAGCCATAACAGGATAATGGTGGTCGAGGTGATGGGAAGGCACGCGGGCTGGATAGCGGTGCACGGAGGGATAGCGGGCGGCGCGGATGTCATATTGATACCGGAGATCCCGATAGTCATCGAGGACGTATGCGCGATAATCAAGAAGCGCCATGCGCAGGGCAAGAACTTCTCGATAGTCGTAGTTGCCGAAGGCGCGAAATTCAAAGAGGACGAAGAAGTGCTCCAGGCGGAAAAACTCGATGATTTCGGCCATGTCAGGCTCGGCGGTATCGGACAGATGCTCGGAGAGCTGATAGAAAAGAAGACTAAGTTCGAGACCAGAGTGACGGTTCTCGGCCATATACAGCGCGGCGGTTCGCCCACGGCGTTTGACAGGGTCCTTGGTACAAGGTTCGGCGTCAAGGCCGTCGAGCTGGTAATGCAGAAAAAATTCGGGTACATGGTCAGCTTGAAGGGCAACAAGATAGAATCTGTCCCCATTGAGAAGGCCGTCGGCACGCTGAAGCTTGTCGATATGGATTTCTATAACATAGCGAAAGTGTTCTTCGGCTAGAAGGTTAAAAAATGAAGAAAAAGATAGAAGGGATAATACAGGAGAGCATAGCCGTAAAGACAGCCCTGATCGGCCCCCAGGTTGACAACATAATGAGGGCTGCGGAGTCAATGATCAAGGCCCTTAAGTCCGGCGGCAAGGTGATAGTGTTCGGGAACGGCGGAAGCGCCGCCGACAGCCAGCATATCGCGGCAGAGATCGTCGGAAGGTTCATGAAGGAACGGAAAGGGCTGCCCGCCATCGCGCTGACCGTCAACACATCGGTGCTGACCGCTATTGCGAACGACTATTCCTACGAGGAAGTCTTCTCCCGCCAGCTTGATGCGATCGCCGCGAAGAACGACGTCGCCATCGGCATATCTACAAGCGGGAAGGCCTCAAATGTGATAAGGGCGGTCGGGTTGGCGAATGATAAGGGCCTCGATACGATAGCCCTTACCGGCGGCGACGGAGGCGGGCTCGCGAAGACGGCAAAGATCTCCATCATAGTCCCTTCAAGATCCACCCCAAGGATCCAGGAGTCGCATGTCACCATAGCGCATATCCTCTGCCAGCTGGTAGAGGAGGCGTTATTTTAATATTGTCAGGCTACCGTATATGACAGACAATAATAAGATAGTCCCGTTCTCCGCGTTGAGACCGCTGTGCGCAAAGCTCAGGGCAAGGAGGAAGCATATAGTATTTACGAACGGCTGCTTTGATATCCTGCATGCGGGGCACGTGAAATATCTCCGGAAGGCCAGGGATCTCGGGGACGTCCTGATACTCGGGCTGAACAGCGATTCCTCGGTAAAAAGGATCAAGGGCCCGTCCCGGCCTATCGTGCAGCAAAAGGACAGGGCGGCGGTAGTCTCATCCCTCGGATGCGTCGACCATGTCGTGATATTCGGCGAAGACACGCCGGTCAAGCTGATAAGGGAGATAAGGCCCTCGGTGCTTGTAAAAGGCGCCGATTGGAAGGTCGGCGATATAGCGGGTGCGGATTTCGTGAGGTCTTACGGGGGCAGGGTAGCCACCGTGACGCTCGTCAAAGGCAGGTCCACTTCAGATATCGTCCGCAAGATAAAAAAATCCAAATGAAAGAAAAGCTCTACAGGATCATCGACGCGAACCTCAACAGGTCGAGGGAAGGGCTGAGGGTCTGCGAGGAGATCGCGAGGTTCGTGCTGGATGACGCGCCGCTCACCAAGGAGTTCAAGGCGATCCGCCACGGCGTATCGGGATGTATCAAGCTGTATCCCGCAAGGCTCAGGGGGATAGTTTCCGCCCGTGATTCCGAAGGCGATGTAGGCAGGTGTAAGCAGGCGATAGAAAGGAAGCGCGCCGGATGGAAGGGCGTATCCGCAGCAAATATGGAGCGCGTGAAGGAATCGCTGCGCGTGCTCGAAGAATTTTCCAAGCTGATAGATAAGAAGATCTCCGACAGGTTCAAAAGGCTCAGGTTCAGGGCGTATGACGCGGAGAAGAAGCTCGTCTCGAGGTTTTAACGGTGCGGGATTTCAAGTTATACGTGATAATCGACAGCAGGGCGGCGGGCGGCCGCAGCCTCGTCGATGTAGCGGCGGAGGCGGCCAAAGGCGGCGCGGATATCATACAGCTTCGCGAAAAGGATGCGGCGGCGCGGGAGATAGTCGACCTTGGCCGGGCGGTAAAAAAAGCCGTCGTTGCCGTTTCGAAAGACGCGCTGTTCATCATCAATGACAGGCCCGACATAGCGCTTGCGTGCGGGGCTGACGGCGTGCACATAGGGCAGGATGACATACCGCCGGATGCCGCTCGCGCGGTCATAGGGAAAGATAAGGTATTGGGCATCTCGACGCATTCGCTCGAGCAGGCCTTTGCGGCCCGGAAGAGCGGCGCGGACTATATAGGGGTCGGCCCCGTTTTTTCTACGCCGACAAAGCCCGATTATAAGGCCGTAGGATTGGGCCTGGTCCGGGAGGTGCGGAAGGCGGTAAATATACCCTTCGTGGCGATAGGGGGAATAAGCGCGGATAATATCGGGCAGGTCATAGATGCGGGCGCTCAAAGGATAGCGGTAGTAAGGGCTGTCTGCGGCGCCGGCAATATCGCGGCCGCGGCGAAGGCATTAAAAGAAAGACTGGATAATATATGACACAACTGGAATCTGCAAGGACAGGAAGGATCACGCGGGAGATGCGGCAGGTCGCGAAGGCCGAAGGCATCGACCCGAAGGTATTGTCCGTAAAGATCGCGGAGGGAAAAGCCGTTATCCCCTGCAATCTGCTTAACAGGAACAGGAAGCGCAAATTATGCGGGATAGGCGAAGGGCTCAGGACGAAGATCAACGCGAACATAGGGACCTCCGGCGATTCCTCGAAACTCTCCTCAGAGCTCAGGAAGCTCAAGATATCCGTTGAGAACGGGGCCGATGCCGTAATGGACCTTTCGACCGGCGGGGATCTCAAGATGATACGCAAGGCTATACTTAAGGGTTCCGCGGTCCCGGTCGGGACCGTTCCTGTATATGAAGCCGTGGTCAGATCGGTTCGCGCTAATAGGCCTATATCGTCTATCTCAAGGGATGATATCTTTTCGGTACTCGAGGAACAGGCTGCAGAGGGCGTCGACTTCTTTACCGTGCACAGCGGCGTCACCCTTGAAGCCGTAGGACGTTTAAAAAAAGAAGGGCGGATAACCGGGATAGTCAGCCGCGGCGGAGCCATTCTTGCGGAATGGATGGTCCGCAACGGCAGGGAAAATCCGTTCTATGAAGATTTCGACAGGATACTGGACATAGCCCTTAAATACGACGTGACCCTGAGCCTCGGCGACGGAATGCGTCCCGGCTGCCTCGCGGACGCGACGGACAGGGCGCAGATACAGGAGTTGATAACCCTCGGCGAATTGGCGCAACGGGCGTCGGAACGCGGCGTACAGGTCATGATCGAGGGCCCGGGCCACGTGCCTTTGGACCAGATAGGATCCAATATTTTGATGGAGAAGAAGATCTGCCGCGGAGCGCCGTTCTATGTCCTCGGGCCGCTCGTAACGGATATCGCGCCCGGTTATGACCATATTACGTCGGCTATCGGCGGAGCTGTTGCCGGAGCTGCAGGCGCGGATTTCATCTGCTACGTCACGCCGTCGGAGCACCTTGGGTTGCCGTCCGCGGATGATGTGAAGGCTGGGGTCATCGCGGCGCGCATCGCGGCCCATGCCGCCGACATAGCCAAGGGCGTAAAGGGTGCCATCGACTGGGATATCGCGATGTCAAAGGCGCGCAAAAAAAGGGATTGGAACAGGCAGATCGGGCTTTCTATCGATCCTAAGACAGCCAAGGAATACAGGAAACGCACCTATTCGGCCTTAAAGGATACATGCACGATGTGCGGCCAATATTGCTCGATGAAAATTTCGGAGGATTGTTTAAAATAATGTCACTTCTGGTCGTAGGTTCGATAGCTCTTGATTCCGTCAAGACCCCTTTCGGCAAGGTGGATGAGGCCCTTGGCGGGTCTGCGGTATATTTTTCCTGCGCGGCTACGTTCTTCAATTCGGCAAGGCTGGTCGGCGTGGTCGGAGCCGATTTCCCGAAGAAGTACATAAAACTTCTTGATAAGAGGGGAGTCGATACGAGGGGCTTGAAGGTCGACGGAGGCAGGACCTTCAGGTGGAAAGGCGAGTACGATTATGACCTTAATACGGCGCATACGATATATACCCACCTAAATGTCTTCGCGGATTTCAAGCCGGAGATACCCGCGGAGTACAGGGATTCGGAGAACGTCTTCCTCGCGAACATCGACCCGTCCCTGCAGCTCGATGTGCTGAAGCAGATCAGGGACCCAAGGCTCATCGCATGCGATACAATGAATTACTGGATAGAGAACAAGCCTAAGCAGCTGAAGCACCTGCTGAAGCATGTTGATATATTCTTTGCGAACGACAAGGAAGCCAGGGAGTTTTCCGGCGAACATAACCTGCTCAAGGCGGCAAGATATATATTCTCTTGCGGCCCGAAAATTGCTATAATAAAGAAAGGTGAGCACGGCGTTCTTTGTGTATCCAAAGGGTTTATCTTCTCTTATCCCGCATATATCCTCGAAGACCCGTTCGATCCGACCGGAGCGGGCGATACGTTCGCGGGAGGTTTCATGGGTTATATGAGCAAGGCGCGGCGCGTGAATGAGGCGGAGTTGCGCAAGGCCTGCGCCTTCGGGACGATACTTGCGTCATATACGGTGGAAGATTTCAGCGTAAACAGGCTTTTGCGTTTAAAGGATAGGGATATCAAGGAAAGATTCGCAAAGTTTCGGAGACTTATGCATCTTTCCGGTTAGGGATAACGGGATCTTGCGGGTGTAGTTCAGTTGGTAGAACGTCAGCTTCCC
>JBAZFE010000077.1:0-6362 GCA_041653555.1 Candidatus Omnitrophota bacterium | reverse complement strand
TATCGAGACCCAGAAGAGCCATGCGGCCAGCATTATGCCGGCGCAGAGCTCATTGCCGTAGAAGACGACGAAGAGCTCGCGCATCAGCAGGACCTGCGCCGCCATCGAGGCGAACCCGAACGCGAACACCGCAAAATACAGGAACTGCGCTATCCGAGATTTCATGGAGATAGTATATCAGATACAGTTTATTAGGCAATAATCTCGATGAAATCCTTTCCCGCAGGGCTTCTCCTGTTGTATACTACTACCAGGACATCCGGGGCTATGAATATGCCGCCTTCTTTAAATCCGCCGGTTTCGCAGGAAAGATGATACAATAATATCATGAGATCAATCAGCCTCTTCGCGTCCATGGCAATTATCAGCCTGGCTTTTTCAATTCCGCCGTTTTCCTTCGCTGCGGACGAAGGTAAACTCCTGGAAGGCAAGATTGACGGCGTAACCGTGCTTGTATATATTCCCAAGGGGTGGGCCATTGAAAAGAAATACCCGCTTATCATTGGTTGCCATGGGGGAGGGCAGACGGGCCGCGAGATCTATAATGCATGGCATAAGGCGGCGGATGAGAGGGGATATATAATCGCCGCTCCGACCTTCGGCGATTTTTTTAAGCAGAAAGACAGGAAACTGGATGAATTCATCCTCGACATCGTAAAGGAGGTCAGGTCGACCTACCGCATTGACAGCACGAGGATTGTGATGGTAGGAAATTCGATGGGAGCGAGTTGTACTTATTGGGTCGGGCTTATGCATCCCGAAGTGATCACTGCGATCGCGCCTTGCAGCGGCTATTCGCCATATCTTAAAGGTTTTCCGTGGAAACCCGGATTGAAAAAGATACCCGTTTATATCCTGCATGGCGAGAAAGACCCTTACGCTCCGTTGGAAGAGATGTACAAGGAAGAGGCGAAGCTTAAGAGCTGCGGATATGATGTAAAGGTCCATGTCAACAAGGGCATAGGCCATGCCTACCCGAATGCCCTCGAAACTCCCGTCCCGGACTGGATCGACAGCCGCTTCAAATAGGGCCTGAAAACGTTTAACGGCGCAAAAAAGTTAGCCCGTTTTGCGCCGTTCGTGTTATAATCTTCACAGATAACACGGAGGTCACCATGTTCAATATCGGTCCGGCAGAATGGGCTGTGCTCATCATAGTCCTGTTGCTCGTCTTCGGCGCCGCGCGCCTTCCGGAAATAGCCAAATCTATCGGTAAGGCTATCCAGGAATTCAAAAAGGGCATGAAGGAAGACGATTCCCAGAAGTCCGACAAAGAATAATCCCACTTCATCATATGGAACGTAAAGAGCTTACATTGGCGGGGCATTTGGACGAGCTCCGGCGCAGGATATTGATATCCCTGGCCGCGGTCATCGTATGTTCCTGCTTCGCGTTCTGGAAGATACAGGATATCCTCGCGTTCCTCATGATATCTCCTGTAGACCACCTCGTATTCTTCTCGCCTACAGAGGCGTTCATGGAATACTGCAAGCTCGCGTTCTTCACGGGCCTTATCGTCGCCTCGCCGGTGGTGTTGTTCCAGCTATGGTCGTTCGTCTCCCCCGGGCTGACCGGCACGGAGAGGAGGACCTTCCTCACGGTGATGCCGTTCTCGGCGACGCTCTTCCTCGGCGGCGCGGCGTTCGCGTTCTTTTTCGTGATGCCGTTGGCGCTTAAATTCCTGATAAATTTCGCGGGGCCGGAGGTGGTCCCGGTAATATCTATTTCTAAATACCTGTCGTTCGTGATAATGATGCTGCTGGCTTTCGGATTGATCTTCGAATTGCCGGCCGCCATATTTTTACTGTCTAAACTGGGCATAATTTCGCCGTCCTTTTTGAGCGGGAACAGGAAATATGCTATACTGGCGATATTCGTGGCAGCGGCCGTGCTGACGCCGACGCCGGACGCGTTCACGCAGGTGATGATGGCGGTCCCCCTTATCGTATTGTACGAGATATCGATATGGATATGCAGGTTCACAACTAAAAAGGAGCAGGACAAATGACAATGGAAGAGAAGATCGACGCCGACCTTAAGGAAGGCATGAAGGCGAGGGCCGAGCTGAAGGTCTCGACATTGCGGATGCTCAAGGCCGCAGTGAAGAACTTCGCGATAGAGAAGAAGGCCGATAAGGTCGAGGACAAGGACGTCATATCGATAGTCGCAAGGCAGATAAAGCAGCACAGGGATTCCATAGACGGCTTCACGAAGGGCAACAGGCCGGAACTCGCGGATAAGGAGAAGGCCGAGCTCGCGATACTCGAGTCATACATGCCGAAGATGATGTCGGCCGAGGAGCTGAAGCCGATCGTAATGGCAGCTATACAGAAGACCGAAGCCAAGGGCCGGGCCGATATGGGCAAGGTCATGAAGGCCGTCATGGAAGAGGCTAAGGGCGCTGCCGATGGGAAGATGCTCAGCGCGATGGTATCCGAAGAGCTCGCGAAACTGGGATAGGAGGGCAGCTTGATGGAAACCAGGATAGTCAAAATAGATAAGCCCGAAGAATGTAATATAATAATCGGCCAGTCGCATTTCATAAAGACCGTGGAAGATGTCCACGAGGCGATGGTCGGCGCCGTGCCGGGCGTCAAGTTCGGCATGGCCTTCTGCGAATCCTCCGGCGCGTGCCTGGTCAGGTCGACCGGCACCGATGACGGCCTGAAGAAGCTCGCGGAGAAGAACGCGCTTGCTGTCGGCGCGGGGCACTGTTTCATTATAATTATGAAGGATTCCTATCCTATCAATGTATTGAACTCCATTAAGGGTATCCAGGAAGTGTGCCGGATATTCTGCGCGACCGCTAACGCGGTCGAGGTCGTGGTCGCGGAGACGGAGCAGGGAAGGGGCATCCTCGGCGTCATAGACGGCTCGAAACCGAAGGGGATAGAGGACGGATCGGGAGTGAAATGGCGGAAGGATTTACTGAGAAAAATAGGCTATAAAATTTCTTGACAACACCCTTTTCGGTGCTATAATTACTATGGTTCTTTTGAAATGATCGTTCTAGGAGGTAGATGGTGAGCAAATATCTCTCTGTGATCGGCGGATTGGCCGCCATCGTCCTCGGAGTTGCAGGCCTCGTCAATTGGTGGGAAGAATACATCGCAGGCTTCCTTAAATCCGGACTTGTCCTGGTGCTTTTGCTCGGCGGTGTGCTCGCGTTACTCGCGGGGATCGGCGAGATAAAAGACTCCTTGGAGGAAAAGAAAGAGAAGAAGTAATAAATCTCCCCGGACCTCCTTCATTGCCTTCGACTAGTATGTCGACGGTCGGACGGTTTCAAGCCGTCCGGTGGTGAAGTAATTGTCGGCTCACCTCAGAGGTAATGAAGGAGGCCTTTTTATTTATGGAAAAACTTCAATTTTCGGCTGGCGGTGTTGTATACCGGAAGAGCGGCGCAGGGACCGAGATAGTCATCCTTACGCGCGGCGAGGGGAAAGTATTCTGTCTTCCGAAAGGTAAGATAGAGAAGGGCGAGACCATCCGGCAGGCGGCCCTGCGCGAGATACGCGAAGAGACGGGCCTGACCGGTGTCATAGAAAAAGAGATCGGGAAGATAAAATATTCGTTCGACCTGCCGGAAGAAGAGATCGTTATCAATAAGACCGTGACGTTCTTCCTGGTCAGGTATGTTTCGGGCGATACGAAAGACCACGATGCGGACGCTGAAGACGTCCGTTGGCTGCCCATAAAAGAAGCGCTTAAGATAATGACGTATCCTTCAGAACGGCAGATAGTAGAAAAATCGGGGACACTTCTCCGATTGGCTCAAGAACCGTCCCTATGATTAACTACAAGAAAGAGTTGAACCCCGCCCAGCTGAAAGCTGTCGAGTCCACAGAAGGGCCTTACCTTGTCATCGCGGGAGCGGGAAGCGGAAAGACGCGAACGCTCGTCTACCGGGTGGCTTACCTTGTCGAGAAGGGCGTCAAGCCCGACCATATCCTGCTCCTTACGTTCACGCGCAAGGCCTCGCAAGAGATGCTTAAGCGCGCCGCGAAACTGCTCGATGACCGCTGCGAACGCGTAGCGGGAGGCACTTTTCATTCCTTCGCGAACATGGTCCTGCGCAAATACGCCAAACTGATAGATTTCCCAAGTAACTTCACGATAACCGACGAATCCGACGCGGAAGACGCGGTCAATATCGTCCGCGAGAAGCTCGGGCTCGGCCATATGGACAGGAGTAAGCATTTCCCCCGCAAGGGAGCGCTGCTCGACGTCATTTCCAAATCCGTCAACAAGTCCCAGGATATCGGCTCGGTCCTGGCGCTCGAGTACCCGCAATTCTCCGAATGGGAAGAGGAGATAAAGAGGATAAAGGAAGGGTACATAAAATATAAGCACGCGAAATCTCTGATGGACTATGACGACCTTCTCGTTTTTTTGAAAAAACTCCTGCACGAGCACAAGGAAGTCCGCGCGAGGTTATCCGAACAGTATAAATATATAATGGTCGACGAATACCAGGACACGAACAAGCTCCAGGCCGACATCGTGCACCTGCTCGCGTCCGAGCACGATAATGTCATGGTCGTCGGCGACGATTCGCAGAGCATATACTCGTTCCGCGGCGCGAACTTCAAGAACATAATCGATTTCCCCAAGGTCTTCAAGGGCGCGAAGGTCATCATGCTCGAGGAGAACTACCGCTCGACCCAGCCGATACTCGACCTGACGAACGAGGTAATAAAGAACGCCGAGGAGAAGTTCGAGAAGACGCTCTTCACGAACAAGGGGGCGGGCAAAGCGCCGATATTCGTCGAGGCGCGCGACGAGAACGTGCAATCGAAATACGTCGTTCAAAAGGTGCTCGAGCTTGTGGATGACGGGGTGATGCTCAAGGATATCGCGGTGCTCTTCCGCGCGGGATGGCACTCGAACGACCTCGAGATCGAGCTCGCGAACCACGGCATCCCGTTCCTGAAATACGGCGGGCAGAGGTTCGTCGAGGCGGCGCATATAAAGGATATACTGTCGTACCTGCGCATCGCGCACAACCCGGCCGACCAGGTCAACTGGCACAGGGCCCTGATGCTGATGCGCGGCATCGGCGAAAAGACCGCCGGCAGGATAACCGAGCAGATGATAGACAAAAAACAAGGGCTCGACATCGATGAGGGAATACTGAAAAAACATCCCGACCTCGCGGACCTTATAGGCATATTAAGGGGCGTAAAGCCGCAGGAGCATCTTCCGGGAGCGCTTATAAAGGGATTCCTCGAATATTACGGGCCGTTGTTGAAGGCCAAGTACGACGATTACCACAAGCGCGCGCCCGACTTGAACTCGCTTGAGCGTATCGCCGGAAGATACAAGTCTCTCGAATCTTTCCTTACCGACATGGCGCTCGAACCGCCCGAAAAGAGCATCCTCGAGGCCGGGCTCAAGGGCAAGCACGACCACGCGATGACGCTTTCAACCATACACTCGGCCAAGGGGCTGGAATGGCACACCGTCTTCCTTATATATGTCGCCGAGGGGCACCTCCCGTCGTACCAGGCGATGGATGATAAGGATGCCATAGAAGAAGAGCGCCGGCTTTTTTATGTCGCGGCGACGCGCGCCAAGGACAACCTGATACTTTTGAAACCGGCGATAGACCGCTCGGCCCGCTGGATGAAGAACTATTCCGGCGGCTATAACGGGAGCATCTTTACCGAGGTCTCGCGCTTCCTGCAGGAAGGGAGCATACTCGAACGTTTCATGGAGGTCGAGAAAGCCGGCGGCGGTTTCGATGATGTTGAAATCGAAGACGTTATATAATATAATCTAGCAAAGAGGAGACTGTCATGTATAAAGTCGTATTACTGCGCCACGGAGAGAGCACCTGGAACAAGGAGAACCGTTTCACCGGATGGACCGACGTAGACCTTTCCGAGAAAGGCCTTTCCGAGGCGAAGAAGGCCGGCGAAGTGCTTAAGAAAGAAGGATTTGTATTTGACGTTGCTTTCACGTCCGTGCTGAAGAGGGCCATCCGCACGCTCTGGATGACGCTCGACGGAATGGACCTCATGTGGATACCCGTTTACAATTCATGGCGCCTAAACGAGAGGCACTACGGCGCGCTGCAGGGTCTTAATAAAGCCGAGACCGCCGCGAAATACGGGGACCAGCAGGTATTGGTCTGGCGCCGCAGCTACGATACCCCGCCGCCCGCGCTCGAGAAGGACGATTCTCGCAGCCCGGCGAAGGACCCGCGCTACAAGAGCCTGAAGCCGAACGAGGTCCCTCTGACCGAATGCCTGAAGGACACCGTCGCGCGTTTCCTGCCGTACTGGCACGAGACGATAGCGCCGGTAGTCAAGAGCGGCAAACGCGTTATAATCGCCGCGCACGGCAACAGCTTGAGGGCG
>JBAZFE010000076.1:0-6460 GCA_041653555.1 Candidatus Omnitrophota bacterium | reverse complement strand
CGGCGCTGCAATCTATCTTCAGGCCCGAGGCCGCCGCCTTTGCTGCGACAAATGCCGCCATCTCCCGCGACCTGTCTATCCCCGCCGCGCGGTATCCGCGGCGCGCGAATTCCCTGAGGTGTATCCCGGTGCCGCAGGCAAGGTCCAGCACCGAGTCCCCTTTTCTGCCGGAGGCGTACCTCTCCGCGCATCTTTCGATAAAATCGCATTCGGGCGTGCGGTCCCACCCGTATGCCACGTCGCAATACTCCGGATATGAATACGCGTCCTTCATTTGAGGCCGCACCTTTTAAGCGCGGCGGCGAACATCCTGTTTATCATGTCTTCGTATGTTATCCCCTCAAGTTCCGCGACCATCGCGAAATAATCATCCTTCGCGAGCGACGGCAGCGGGTTAGCTTCGAGCATGTATATTCCCTTATTTTTCGAGGATACGCGGAAATCGAACCTCGCGAAATCGCGGCATTCCAGCCCCAGGAACGCTTTTGCCGCCAGTTCCTTTATGCGATCCTCCAGGACGGGATCGATCTCCAGCAGTTCCCTGCAGCCGGATATCCCGGGCTTACGGCCGCACTTTTCAAGGACATGGCTGCTGAGCCCGGTCTTCTTATCCACGTGCCTCTGGACCACGGGCAGCACGGACAGGGGGCCGTTCCCTATAATGCCTACGGTAAACTCCCATCCGTCTATGAATTCCTCGACCAGCGCGGGCTGCTTATAGCATTTCACTACATAGCCGGCTTTCTTCTTCAATGCCCGCATATCCCACACGACCGAATCAGCGCGAATGCCCTTTGACGACCCCTCATGCCTGGGTTTTACGATGAACGGAAAATCCATGCCATGAGGCACCCTTGGCATGCGCGCTTTGCCCGCCTTTGTTATCTCAAAAGACCCGGGCACCGGCACGCCGTGGTATTTCAATATTTTTTTTGCGGCGGCCTTATCCAGCGCGACGGACAGCGCCAGCGCGTCAGGTCCCGAATAAGGTATACCCGCGATATCCAGGAGCACCGGCACCTCTGATTCCCGGTTCCGGCCGGATACGCCTTCGGCGATATTAAAGACGATGCCGCACTTCAGCCGGCGTAATTTTTTCAGCAGGGCTTTCGAGTTCCCTATACGGACCACCTTCCGCCCGCCCGCCTTTAACGCGGCCTCCACCGATGAAATGGTCGCGGGATCGTCGTGCTCTGCCCATAAGTCATGCAGCACAGCGCGGCGTGTTTTCAGGTCGAATGTGAATCCTACGAGAAGGGGCATTACTTCATGAGCTCTATTTCAATGGAATTGCTGCGGGGAATATAGGAGACTGCGGCATATATCCGCCTCTGCGCCTTAAGGACCAGGTTGATCTTCTCGCCGGGGCGCAGCATCGAATATTTCTTTATCAACTTTTCCACAAATTCCTTAAGGTCTTTCTCCGTGGAAGGCTTAAAAGACAGGTCAAGGGTCGCGGATGGCGTGTCCTTCGAAAGGACGACCTCCTCTACGTCGAATTGCGCGTAATACGAGACCGCCTTCTGGAGCGCAGCCTTTACCGCTCCCAGGTCGTAATATACAACGGGCTCTTTCTGCTGTAAGACCAGGACGGATACGGCGATGGCCACCACGGCTGAGGATATCAAGGCCCCCTGGAATATCCTTTTGCCCCTGAGCTTCTCCAGCTTTATCCTCTCCTCGAGCCGCATGCGGGCCTTCATCGCCCCGACGTCCATCTCGAGGCCTTCCTCCTCCCGGGCCTGCCTCCTGCCGCTGACGGACATCGGAAGCGACATAGCGGACCTTATGCTCATTTCGTCTTCCCTGTCCCTCATAAACCTGTCATGCTGTTCCTTCGCTTCGGCCTCGATCTTCGCCTCTTCGAGAAAGAGCTGCATCATTTCACGGCGCACTTTAGCTTCCAGCCTTGCTTTTTCCTCTTCCATACCTTACCTGCCCTTAAAATAAAAAGGGGCGATCAGAACGGCAAGCTTTACAGGAACTTGCCTTCGTACCGCCCCTTGATATCCTTACTTGACGAAAGCTATATCGTCAATATATATGGTGCCCTGCTTTTTTCCCGAGCAGGTCATATCATCAAACACGACCACTAATTCTGTCATCGAGGCCAGGTCGGTCAGGCCGCTGAACTGGGCCAGCGGTATGACTATCTCCTGCCATTCGGCCGTTATATTGCTGACCGTATACTTACCTACCTCACCCTTCGCGTTCTTCAGCTCAAGCTTAACCTTCGTGGAATATCCCGCTGCCGCATCCCCCTTTATCCAGAGGCTGAGCTTGTCATACTGCGAAGCATCCTGGTTCTGGAGTTTCATCCAGAAACCGTTGTATGCCGGGTTCGGCGAATCCACATCGTAATCGAGCTGTACGGAAGAGCCTGCGCCGCCGTGCATCTCGGTCTGGTTGAAGTTCATCTTGCAGCCCTGCGTCTGGTCGGCTTCATCCCTGTTCCAGGCGCCGAAATCACCGCCGATATTGTTCGGTTTTTCGCCGGTATTGAAATCCGCTATTACCAGCGCCGCCGCAAAAACCTGCCCTGATACCATCAAAACTACCGTTAAAGCTACCGCCGAAGCGGTAAGAGAAGACAATAAGGCCTTCATTTAACCACTTTCCCCCTTTCTGTTATTGTTAAGTTCCGTTTAATAAGTCTACCCTAATTACCTGCTTAAAGCAAGGGCAAATAAAGCCCGGTTTTAACGCCTGCCGAGCAAAACCTCGACGAGGTGCGCCTTCTTGTCCTTAAACGGCGGTATTATTTTGCCGTTTAACTTCTTGCCGTCGACCTTTATCTCCTTGACCCCGTGCGATACGTGGTCCGGGTCGGAGACCGTTATCTTGTAGACCGCGCCGCGGAATTTCCTTGTCATCTCAAACCCGCCCCAGGACTTCGGTATGCACGGGTCTATCAGCAGGCCGTCAAGCACCGGCCTTACGCCGAGGAGCCAGTTCGTGCCGGCCCTGCAAAGCCATGCCGCCGAACCGGTGTACCAGGTCCAGCTGCCGCGGCCGTAATTGGCCGAATCAGGCCCGTCGGAATTGCCCGGAGTAACGTAGGGCTCCGCCTTATAATGGTCTATGTCCCCGGTCCTGTTCGGAGGGCATATCTTGCTGTAAAGGTCGAAAGCGAGTTCCGGATTTTTCCTCAGGGACTCGGCTATGACCGACCATGTCGCGGCATGCGTATACACTCCGCCGTTCTCCCTTACGCCCGCGGCGTAACGGCTGATATAACCGATCTTCTGGTTCGGCTCGGAGAACGCAGGATAGAGAAGTATCGCGCCGTAATCCCTGTATATATACTTCTTGCAGGAATCCATGGCCTTCTTTATGCGCTCCTCGGTCCCTGTCCCGGCGATGATCGCCCATATCTGCGCATTGAGGAATATCTTTCCCTCCTTGCACTTAGAGCTGCCGACCAGGGAGCCGTCGTCGCATGTGGCCCTCCAGTACCATTCGCCGTCCCAGGCATACTTATTTATCGCGTTCTTCAGGTCCCCGAACTTCTTGAGGTACTTTTTCGCAGCCGGCTTATTGTTGACGCTCTTGCTCGACAGGACTTCCTCTGACCATCTCTTTATGATATCCGCGAAGAAGTGCGCCATCCATACCGATTCGCCCTTGAATTTCACTCCGACGAAGTTCATGCCGTCGTTCCAATCGCCCTCGCCGATAAGCGGCAACCCGCGCTTTGAGAACCTCGAGAGGACTTTCTTCAGGGAGCGTTCGCAATGCTCGAGGAGCGTCGCGGCGCCGCCGTCCACGAATTTCACCTTCTCCTTGAGTATCCCGAAATCGGCGGTCTCTTCTATATAGCTGAGCGTCACGAACACGAGCCAGAGCAGGTCATCGACCTTCTTGGTCCTCGGGCCCCATTCGGCGAGCGTATGCCACCAATGGTAGACCGTGCCGTCCTTGAACTGGTGCGCGGCATGGAGCAGTATCTGTTTCTTCGTAAGCGACGTGTCCAGCGGGAGGAATATCTGGCTGTCCTGCAGCTGGTCCCTGAACCCGTACGCGCCGCTCGACTGGTAATACGCGCAGCGCCCCCAGATCCTTCCGGAGATGGCCTGGTATTTCAGCCATGTATTCGTCATTATATTCATCGCGTCGTCCGGCGTCTTTATGATAAGCCCCGAGAGCATCTCCTCCCAGAACTTCTTCACTTCGGAAAGCGCGGCGTCGACGTTCTTCACGTTGGAATATTTGCCGATGGCCTTGGCGTCCTTGGCCTTGCCCTGGCTCATGCCGAGCATGAAGACAACGTCCTTCGACTCGCCCGGGCCGAGCTCCACATTGACCTGTAGGCTCGCGATGGAATCGTTCCACCTGCCGGTCGTATTCGTAAGCACGCCCTTCTCGACCGCGGCCGGGTCGGCCATCGTGCGGTACATGCCGATGAAGTTATCCTTGTCGCCCTCATAATACTCCGGTTCCACTGATGACGCGAAGAACGCCTCGCAGGGCCACTCGCTGATTATCTGGCCCTCCAGCATCAGTTGTTTCCTCTTTATGCCGTAGAGCGCGTGCAGGCCCTTTTCGTATTCCGTCCCTATGAAGGTCCTGTGGAACTCCCTGTGCGTGTCGTCCTTGTTCCCGAGGAGCCATTCGAAATACGTGAACAGGGACAGCGACCTCGCGGTATCGGATCCGTTCTTCAGCGAGACCTTCCAAAGCTCAAGCTGCTCGCCGCGCGGCGCGAACATCGTGACGGCCGAACTGATCCCCCTGTATTTCGCGGATAGGACCGTGTAGCCGAGCCCGTGCCTGCATTCGTATTCTTCGAACTGGCGGCAGACGGGCTTCCAGCCCAGCGACCAATGGTCGCCGCTCTCCGTGTCCTTCACATATATATATTTGCCCCACTCGTCGCGCACGAGGTCCTGCTCCCAGCGGGTTATCCTCGCGAGGTTCGAATTCTCCCACCAGGAGAATCCCGAGCCGGACTGCGACACGACGAACGCCCATGAACCGTTCGAGATGACGTTCACCCACGGCTTAGGAGTGTCGGGCCTTGTTATGACGTATTCCTTGCCGTCATCGGTAAAATAACCGTAATCATTTTGGAATTTCATCTTACCGTCTTATTTCCCTTCGTTGAATAGTTCGTTGGCCTTCGGCACTATAGCGTCAACCGCGTCCTGTACGGACTTCAGCCCGTTGAACATCAGGTCGAATTCCGGGTAGATGTAAAGGTCGCGGATCTCGCGCCACTTCGAGTGGAACGGATCGTATACCGTCATCTTGACGGCTTCGTTGAGCATCTTCTTGTTGAGCGGCACGCTGGTGCTGAGCGCGAAATGTTCGCCTTCGGCTATCTTCTTGTTGGCCGGCTGCGCCAGTCCGGAATCCGCCAGCATGATCTGCCCCTCGTCGCCGCTTAATGCCTTAAGGACTTCCCACGCCTCGTCGGGATATTTCGTGGACTTCAGTATCCCGTAGCCGGTCCCGCCGGTCGCGAACTTCCTTATTCCGTTCGGGCCCTTCGGGAACATCGCCACGTCCCAGTCGAAATCCTTGACCTTCTTGACTATCGGGGTCTCCCATATCCCGGAATGGAACATCGCGACCCTCTGCATCATGAACATCTGTATGACGCCGAGTCCCTGGTTGCGGAACGTGTTAGAGGTCGGGGATACCTTATATTTCTGCGAGAGGTCGACCAGGAACTGCAGGCCTTCCTGCGATTCCTTGGAACCCAACAGGCACTTCGTGGGTTTCTTTACGTTATCTACCATCTTTCCGCCGTTGGACAGCACGAAGTTCGGCCACATGTCGCTGTAGAAACCGTACTGCGTGACCTTGCCGTCCTTGTCGGCCTTGGTCAGCTTCTTCGCCTTCTCGAGAAGGTCGTTCCAGTCCCAGTCGTCGGTCGGATAAGGCAGCCCTGCCTCGTCGAATAACTTCTTGTTATAATATATGCACGCCATCGGGGCCGTATCCCTCGGGATGGAGAGGACTTTCCCGTTCACCGTATACCTGTCTACCACTTCCGGGAAGAAATCGCCCAGGTTGAACGCGCTGTCCTTCTGCACGTAAGGGTTCAGGTCGAGGAAGACGTCCTTGTCCGCGAAGGATACGAACATGTTGACCTCCGACGCGATAATATCCGGCGCCGCGCGGCCGGCTATCTCCGTAAGTATCTTGCTGACGTAGCTTCCGAACGGTATGTGCTCGAGTTTTACCTGTATATCCGGGTGGGATTTCTGCCAGTTGTTAAGCGTGGCGGTTATTATCTCTATCTCTTCGGGGCTGCCCCAGAAGGCTACCTTGACAGGCACCCTCTTCGGCTTGCCGCCGGCCTGCTGCTGTCCGCATCCCGCCATCTGCAATACAAAGGCGAGGACGACAAAACACGCCAATAACCTCTTTAAGCCTTTCATCACAAAGCCTCCTGTTTTTAGGCGTTCATGAAAATCCTCTGCAAGACAAGGCAGGCCGCGCCCATCGAGACTGC
>JBAZFE010000075.1:0-6544 GCA_041653555.1 Candidatus Omnitrophota bacterium | reverse complement strand
GAAGTTCGGCGCGGCAGTCAGGTACGCTACGGTACTTACCGATATGCCGCTCAAGGCCGACAAACCCTTGAAGGCCGGCTGCGGCGCATGCGCCTCGTGCGTTCCCGTCTGCCCGGTAAAGGCGATAAAGAAAGATGCGAAGGATTTTGATGTAGAGGCCTGCCGCGAACTGTTGAAGACCTTTGCCAACAGGCCGGGGATAGGCCATTCGATCTGCGGTATTTGCGTGAAGGCGTGCAAAGGGAAATGAACATTTTAATCTTAGGAGGGTTAAATGGGGGCAGTTAAGTCGCACAAACCGGTGAAGCTTGTGGTCGGGATGATATCGAACGACCCCGAACTGATAATGAAGGTGGAGAAGCAGCTTGAATGGAAATTCGGAAAGATAGATTTCAGGACGGCGCTGCTGGATTTCTCGTATACGGATTATTACGCGCCGGAGATGGGCCAGAACCTGAAGAGGCAGTTCATATCCTTCAGGAAACTCGTCAACCCGGAGCTGCTGCCGAAGATAAAGCATTTCACCAACAAGCTGGAGCTCGGACTCAGCAGGGAACGCGGAAAGCCCTCGCGCAGGATAAACGTCGATCCCGGCTACGTGACCGAAGCGAAGCTTGTCCTCGCGACCACGAAGGACAACGCGCACAGGATATACCTGAACAGCGGCATATTCGCGGAGATAACGCTGCGTTATATGGACAGGTCCTTCCTGCCGTGGGAATGGACATACCGCGATTACCAGACAAGGGAGTATGTCGATATCTTCAACGAGATACGCAACATATATCTGCATCAGACGAAATGATAAGCTATCTATCGCAGGAACCCGCGAAAAAATATTCGCGGATAAAGAACATACTCTTCGGCGTCGAACTGGTACTGACGCTCCTGTTCCTCTATATAATGGCGACGCAGGGACCCTCGATATGGATACGCAATTTCGCTGAACAGGCCTCGGATAACCCGTGGGCCTCGACCGCCGTCTATTATGTCATCTTCGGGGCCGTCTTCACGGCCCTGACCTTCACGCTTGACATGTACCAGGGCTATTCGATAGAGCGCAAGTTCTCGCTCTCGAACCAGAACTTCTCCGGATGGCTGAAGGATTATTTCAAGAAGCTGTTCCTGAGCGGCCTGATATTCCTCATACTCGTAGAGATGCTCTATTTCTTCTTCAGGCACTCCGTCTCGGCATGGTGGGCCTGGACCGCGCTCTTCTGGGTCCTGTTCACGATCGTGCTGAGCAGGGTGGCGCCCGTCGTGATACTGCCGCTCTTCTTCAAGGCCAAACAGCTTACGGACGAGGACCTGCGTTCGCGCGTGCTTAGCCTCGCCGTGAAATGCGGCGCGAAGGTCAACGGGGTCTACGAGATAGACCTAAGCAAAAAGACGGTCAAGGCGAACGCTGCGCTGGTGGGCCTCGGCAAGACCAGGAGGATACTGCTTGGGGATACGCTGCTGAAGGATTATTCGCACGAGGAGATAGAGGTCGTCCTTGCGCATGAGCTTGGCCACCACAGGCGCGGCCATATCGCGAAGATACTCGTCTTCGGCGCCGCGGCGTCGTTCGCGGGCTTTTATGTCGCGAGCCTCGCCTTCGAAAGCCTCGCGGGGATCATAGGGCTGCGCGGGGTTTCGGACCTGGCGGGCTTTCCGCTGCTCGCGCTGATATTCTCGCTCTTCGCGCTGCTGATCATGCCGGTCCAGAACGGCCTGAGCAGGGCATTCGAGAGGCAGGCGGACCGTTTCGCGCTCGAGATCACGCAAAACCCGGACGCTTTTGTCTCTATGATGAACAAATTGGGGGACCAGAACCTCTCTGATAAGGCGCCCGGCCGGCTCGAAGTGATATTCCTTTATGACCATCCGCCCATAGGAGAGCGCATAGGCATGGCGGAGGCGTTTAAACGACGCTAGGCCGAAGCCTGTCCCGGCTTTTAGCAAAAAGCTGGGATTGACACCTTTAGGTTTTTGTGGTAATTTATAGCTCCACTAGCCAGCTTTCCGGGCTGATAGTTCATTGACAAAAGGCGAACCGGTGGTTTTGCGCTGTTCGACAAAATTACGGGAGTTCGCCGATGAAAGCAAGAGAAAGGAAGCTCGCAAGAGAGCTTCGCAAGCAGGGATGGTCGCTAAGGGAGATCACGAGGCGTGTCAAGTGCTCGAAAAGTGCGGTCAGTAACTGGATCAGGGATATACCGTTAAACGACGAGCAAATAGCCAATCTTAAGTCCAATCAGGACAAAGGCAGGGCAAACGCCGCGAACCATCCCAATAGCCCAAAGCAGGTATGGGCGAAGATAAGGAAAAATATATCGGATTCCGCCGGGAAAGAGACGGCCTCAAAGTATACGCCCGATGCCTTGAAAACAGCCGGCATAGCGCTATATTGGGGCGAGGGAGGCAAGGCGGGGCATAATATTGTAAATTTCAGCAATTCCGATCCCGGCATGGTCCGGTTGATGATGAAGTTCTTTAAAGATATCTGTAATGTGGATGGCTCCAAATTTCGCGGCGCCGTGCATATCCATCCGCACCTAGATATAAATAAATCCGAAAGATACTGGTCGAAAGTCAGCGGGATCCCGTTAAAGCAGTTTCATAAGACAAATATAGCGGTAAGTAAGGCTAGCAAGGGAAAGAGGGATACGCTGCCGTTAGGGACATTTAAGATAGTAATTTGCGACACTCGTCTCCAATCCAGGATCAAAGGCTGGATAGAAGGTATTAAGAAGTGGAGCGATTAAGGGGCGCTTAGCTCAGTTGGTTAGAGCGGTTGATTTACATTCAACAGGTCAGAGGTTCAAGTCCTCTAGTGCCCACCATATAAAGCATTTCGCGGGCCCGTGGTGCAGTCTGGTCTAGCACGTCAGATTGTCGATCTGAAGACCGCGAGTTCAAATCTCGTCGGGCCCGCCATAACTTCCCGCTTTTTTTGGGAGTAGTGAAGTACTCCGAGCTCTGCCGAGGTGGATTTCCGCGAAATTCACCCGGCGTTTAGAGCGAGGAGTAGGAAGCAGAAGGTCTAAAATGAGCAATTTAAATACATAGGAATCACCCAAGGGCGTTAGGAAACTAACGCCCTTTATATTTGAAAGGCAGGTTACCATGAAAAGGTTTGCAGTATTTTGTTTGGTAGTGTCATTGTTTTTGGAAGGTTGCGCAAGTTATCGCGGAGGTCTTTTACCTTCGAAAGACGTTATGAATTACGAAAAGAAGCAAGTCCAAAAAGAAGTCTATGTTGTGGCTGACTTTTTGGATACAAAAGAAACGAAGCAAATATTCCAATTCGATCTACAAAGTAGAGGTATACAACCCGTATTTATTATTATGGATAACAGAAGTCTTGTAACTTATGATTTTAAGAAGTCCGATTTAAATAAACAAGTAATGTCGTCACAAGAAGTTGCAGATAAATGTAAATTTAATACTGCCGGAAGGGCAACGGCTTATGGGGTAGCAGGGATATTTATTTGGCCATTCCTGATTCCAGCGGTAGTGGATGGGGTAGGGTCTTCGGAAGCGAACAGGAAGATAGAAGATGACTATGCTTTTAAAGAACTGCAGGATGGCAGGTTAACGCCTAATGCCCTCATGAATGGCATTGTTTTTGTGCCTAAAATGAAAGAGGGGGAAGATTTTACTATAAGATTAAAAGATATGGAGACCTTTGAGATATTGAGATTTAGTTTCCAGAAATAAATTTTGGGAAATATCATGGACCAAGTAACCATTCTCGGCATGCTCGCAGCAACTTGCACGACCGCGGCGCTCTTCCCGCAGGCCTATAAAATCCACCGGACCGGGCAGACGCGCGACCTTTCATTGCCGATGTGGATAATATTTACCACCGGTATCTTGCTCTGGCTCATCTACGGTATAGTGATAAGCAACCTCCCGATAATCTGCGCTAATGCCGTAACGCTTGTATTATGCGCGTATATCCTGGCCATGATGGCCAAGAACAGGGGGAAAGCATGAAACGCTTCGCGATATACATAATCTTCCTTTACGGAGCCATATTGGTCATCCTGACCCAGCCGGTAATGATCGCGTCTTTCGCCTCGGGATCCGACGGCTTTGACTGGAAGGAGATATCGAAGATATTCGGGGCATGGAGGTATTGGGCGCTCTTCGTGATAATGCTGTTGTGCGAGGCGGCCCTCCTCGGGGTATCCGTGAAGGCCGAGAGCAAGAGGCCCGTCACGAGGAGACCCGTGCTCTTCACGGTCATCGCGTCGTCATTCCTGGCAGCTTTCCTGATACTTGGCATCGTCGCCGCGATCTCTGAAACGATAAATAAGGAGCCCGACCTGACCGCCGGCATCATAGCTTTTATGGGTTTTCCCGAGATAAAGGAGACCTTCCTTCAGGGGAATGCCTTAGGCGTAGGAGCGGCGGGATTTATCATCGTATGGCTTATGTGGGCGCTCGTATTCTACAGGTGGAGCAGGAATCTTGAGCCGAGGACTTTAGTCGAAAAACAATGCAAAGTGCTTTTCGCGGGCAGCGTCCTCGAATTGCTTGTCGCGGTCCCGACGCATATCCTCGCGAGGAGCAGGGATTATTGCTGCGCGGGATTTTCGACCTTTATCGGGATAGCGCTCGGGATATCGGTCATGCTGCTCTCGTTCGGTCCGGGCGTCTTCTTCCTGTACGCCGACAGGTGGAAGAAGCTGCATCCCGTCCAAGGGAAAAAATAGGAGAGAAGATGAAAAAAATATCCGTAATTCAGGTTTTAAGCGTTATAATTGCTATAGCGGGCATCTCGATACCAGCGCATGTCGAGGCGTTCGATAACGTCATCCGGGAAGACGCCGGATATTACGCGGACCAGAAGAGCGCCGAAGGCGCGGTGACCTCGATAGACGGCGACGGCGGCGTCTTCACGATAAAGCCGTTCGATGTTTCGCAGACAAACAGCGACGAGCTCATATTCCGTGTCATGCCCGACACGCAGGTATATAAAGCGGGCAAGAGCATCGATTCGTCGGATATACAGATAGGCGACGTCGTCGCGGTCGAATACCTCGATGACAAAGCGGGGCTTAAGGCGGTCACGGTGAACGTCCAATAGGAGCGGAAAGCGCCCATGCCGGCACCCGGCAAGAAGATACTTATAATAGACGACGAGATAGACCTCGCGAAGATAGCCAAAGAGCGGCTCGAGGCGTCAGGTTACACGGTCGTTTGGGCCTCGAACGGTTACGAGGGGCTGAAGATGGCCGCAAAGGAAGGCCCGGACCTCATCCTGCTCGATATCCTCATGCCGAAGAAGGACGGTTTCGAGACGCTGTCGGCGCTGAAAGCGGATATGCTGACATGGGGGATACCCGTCATCATGCTCTCGGTCAAAACCGAATCGGACATGCTCTTCAAGGCGCGGGAACTCGGGGCGGCGGATTACTTCATAAAGACAGGGGATTGGAAGGACCTCATAAAATACATCGAAAGGTATATCGCATGAAGACAGCCCGGTTGTTGATTATCGCGGCAGTGATAAATATGGCCTGTTCCGGCACCGCCTTTGCCCGCGTGGTGGATAAGGACAGCGAGCTCGTGAACGCGGTGTTGACCGGGAATTTAGATAACGTGGAGAAGCACCTGAGGCGCGGCGCGTTCGTCAACGCGAAGAGCCCCGACTCCAAACCCGTGCTCCTTATAGCTATAGAGAGCGATCGCCCCGACATCGCCGAAGTGCTGATAGCTAAGGGCGCGAATGTCAATTTCACGGACTCGGGAGGGAATACTCCCCTGATGATCGCGGCGAAGAAGGGCCAGGAAGGCATGGTCAAATTACTTTTGTCCAAGGGCGCCAACCCGAACACGCAGCAGAGCAACATCAAATCCGTCTATGCCAGCGACAACAGGACCCCGATAATGTTCGCGGCGGAGGGCGGCAATCCTGAAATAGTTAAGATGCTGATAGCGAAAGGCGCGAAACTGAATAAGAAGGGCCGCGACGGAAAGAGCGCGCTAATGATCGCGGAGGAAAAGGATTTTTCGGATATCGTGGATATACTGAAAAAAGCCGGAGCAAAATAAAAGGAGGGCGGAAATGAAAAGGATAATGGTCCCCGTACTCATTCTGGCCGCCGCGGCGGCCTGTTGTTTTTGGCCTGCGGACGCCAATGCCGCAAGCAAGGATGACCCGCTGTCCGTAATATTGACGCTTCAGGGAAAGGTAAACTCCGCTTTCGCGAAGATGGACGCCGAGGTTGCGGCGGCGGCGAAAGAGCTGGGGAAGACCGGCATAGAGGGCAGTGAGGCGAGGAAGATCATACGCAAGCTCGCGAAGTCGAGCCGCTACGCCGTCGACTGCTCGACGGTCAGCATGAAAGGCGACCTGGTGATCGTGGAGCCCGAGGAGTACAGGAAATACGAGGGCAGGAATATAATCGGCCAGGACCAGGTCAATCTTCTGCGCAAGACAAAGCGGCCGGTCCTCGGGGATGTCTTCATGGCGGTCGAGGGCTTCTATGCCACGGCGCTGGAGCACCCGGTATTTTCAGACAAGGGCGAGATGATCGGTTCGATCAGCCTG
>JBAZFE010000074.1:0-6589 GCA_041653555.1 Candidatus Omnitrophota bacterium | reverse complement strand
ATCCGAGACGTTGGCCTTGCGTCCGAAATATTCCGCCAGTTTCCCCGGCACTCCGCCGATAAAGAACATCGCCGCCGCCAGCATCAGGTTCTTCTTAAGGAATTCCCTTCTCGTGACGTCTTTCATATATCCCTCCGCCTATTGCCAGATACCGGGTATCTTCTGCCCGCAAAATTTGCACTTGCCGCCTTCGATATTGTTTTCCATGACATCGTATCCGGACCGCTTCAGGAGCAGTTTACCGCATTTCGGGCAATAGGTGTTATTGCCGTCATGCCCCGGGATGTTCCCTATGTACGCGTACCTTACGCCCTTCTTCTTCGCCGTCCGCCAGGCCATATCTAACGTCTCTTCCGGCGTCGGCGGCAGCTCGCGCAGCTGGTACTGCGGCCAGAACCTCGAAAAATGAAGCGGCACATCCTCGCCGAGGTTATCGAGCACCCAGTCGATAAGCCGGGAGATGTCGTCCTTGCCGTCGTTTAGCGTGGGAACTATCAGGTTCACGAGCTCGAGCCACGTGCCGCGCTGCTTTATCACCTTCAACGAATCGAGCACCGGCTGCAGCCTGCCAAAACATACTTTTTTGTAAAATTCTTCCGTTATTCCCTTGAAGTCGACCTTTATCGCGTCGACCGTCGAGCAGAGCTCGGCAAGTGGTCCCGGGTTTATATACGCCGCGGTGATCGCGACGCTTTTTATTCCGCGCGGCCGCGCGATCCTCGCGATATCGCACATATATTCGTAAAAGACTACCGGGTCGTTATAGGTATATGCGATGGACCTGCACCCGCCGGCCGCGGCTGCGGATACGGCTGTGTCCGGAGGCATGTCCGTATTATTTGTCTTCTCGGGTTCCGACTGGGATATCTCCCAGTTCTGGCAGTACTTGCAGTGCAGGTTGCACCCGGCGGTGCCGATGGAAAATGCCTTTGAGGCCGGTAGGAAATGATAGAGCGGCTTCTTCTCGATGGGATCGGCATGCACGGCGCAGGGCTTGCCGTATACCAGCGTGATTATCTTCCCGCCCTTGTTCGCCCTGACCCTGCAGTTGCCCCTCCGGCCTTCGTCCAGGACACAGCCGCGGGGGCACAGTTCGCACTGGACAGTCTGGTTAATCTTCTGTGTCGCTCCCAAATAGATCGGGCAGGTACTTTTTGGCTTTCCTTACCATCTCCTGCTTCGATATGGATGTGGTCCTGCCCTTCGCGAATTCCGAGTCGACCCATTCCTTTATCTTCATTATGCCGGGGTTATCCTTGCCGACCTCGTCCTGCTTGCCCAGGTCGAGGTTCAGGTTCAGCCATTTCGCTATCCCCGCCACGCCGGATTTATCGTTTATCGCGACCGCGACTTTTTTCTTAAGGAGCTTCTCCGTGTTGAACGCGTTATATATCTCTTCGTCCTTCATGAGCCCGTCGGCGTGTATGCCGGCGCTGGTCGTGTTGAAGTTCCTGCCCACGAACGGCTGGTTGTGGGGTATCTCGTAGCCTATCTCTTTCTCGAAATACTCCGCGATGTCGGTTATTACGGTCGTATCGACGCCGTCCTTGACGCCCCGCAAAGCCAGGTACTCCATTACGAGGGCTTCGATCGGCGTATTGCCGGTCCTCTCGCCTATTCCGAGAAGCGCGCCGTTCGCGGCGCAGCACCCGTAGAGCCACGAGGTCGTCGCGTTAATGAGCCCGTGATGGAAATCGTTATGCCCATGCCACTCCAGGTGCTCGGGAGGGACCTCGGCGAGGTTCACGAGGCCGTATATGATGCCCTTAACACTGCGCGGCAGCGCGACGCCGGGATATGTGACGCCGTAGCCCATCGTATCGCAGGCCCTTATCTTTATCGGTATCTTGGCTTCCTTTGAAAGCTCCATGAGCTCCTGCACGAAAGGCACCACGAACCCGTAGAAATCGGCGCGGGTCAGGTCCTCGAGATGGCATCTCGGCACTATGCCCATATCCAGGGCGGACTTGACTATGCCGAGGTACATGTCCATCGCCTGCTTCCTCGATTTCTTGAGTTTAAGGAATATATGGTAATCCGAAGAGGATGTCAGGATGCCCGTCTCTTTAAGGCCCATCTCCTTTACGAGCTTGAAGTCTTCCTTCACGGGCCTTATCCATCCGGTTATCTGCGGGAACTTATAACCCCTGCTCATGCATTTATGGACGGCTTCCTTATCCTTGTCGGTATAAAGGAAGAACTCGCACTGGCGTATCAAGCCGCTCGAGCCGCCGAGCTTATGCAGCATATCGTATAGGTCGACTATCTGTTTTACGGTAAAAGGCGGGAGCGACTGCTGCCCGTCCCTGAAGGTCGTGTCGGTTATCCATATGTCGTCCGGCGGGTTCATCGGGACTATCCTGTGGTTGAAGACCACCTTCGGGACATCGGAATAATTGTAGATCTCCCTGAAGAGGTTAGGCTCCGCCAGGTCCTGCAGCTCGTACCTGTAATATTCTTCCTCGAGGGTATTTGTCTTCTTATTGAATTTTATCTCGCCTATTCTCATCTTATTCCCCTCTCCGTTATATCACGCGGGACCTTATTAAAAAATCTATGCCTTCCCTGACCTGCGCCGCCGATCTCTTCAGCGCGCTTAGCTCGTCGGCGGAAAGCGGAAGCTCCACTATCTCCTCTATCCCGGCCCCGCCTATCTTCGCCGGGACGCCGCAATATACATCCTTGAGCCCGTATTCGCCGTTGAGATATACGCTCGCCGGAAGGACCTCGGATCTATCCTTGATCACCGCCTCGAGCATCTCGCACACCGCGCTCGACGGGGCAAAATAGGCGCTGCCGGTCTTCAGAAGCGAGACGATCTCCGCGCCGCCGTCCCTGGTCCTCTGTATCAGCGATTCGATCTCTCCCTTTGGCAGGAGTTCGGTTATCGGCCTGCCCTTTACCTTCGTCCGGCCTACCAGCGGGACCATCGAATCGCCGTGCCCGCCCAGGACCACAGCCTCTATCTCCGAGGGCAGGACTTCAAGCGTCCTGGATATGAAATATTTCAGCCTCGCCGTATCGAGCACGCCCGCCATTCCGAACACCCTGCCCGCGTCAAATCCCGACACCCTCCAGGCGAGGTATGTCATGATATCCAACGGGTTCGTTACCATTATTATTATCGAGTCAGGGCAATATTTCTTTATATTCTGCACTACGCCCTTCACGACCGCCGCGTTCTTCGAAAGCAGGTCCTCCCGGGACATTCCCGGCCGGCGCGCAAACCCTGCCGTGATGATCACCGCGCGCGCTCCCTGCATTATAGAATAGTCGGTGCTGCCCTCCACCTTGAAGTTATAGGCTTCGGTCGCGCTTGCCTGCCCGAGGTCGAGCGCCTTGCCCTGCGCGAGGCCCTCGGCGATGTCGATTATCGCGACATCCGCGAGCTTCCTCTCGACAATCCTCTGGGCGCATGTCCCGCCGACCTGCCCGGCGCCTATGACCGCGACCTTCATGCTATTCAATCTTGAAATCCCCGTGCTTCTTTATGTGTTCGACGAGGCCGCCGTCGCTCAATATCTGCGTCATCGCCTTAGGCAGCGGCGCGAATTTTAACTGGACCTTACTGGTCAGGTCTTTTATTACGCCCTTTTCGAGGTCTATCTCGAGCTCATCTCCCGCGGCGAGCTTGTCCGTATCGCATTCGATCACCGGCAGGCCGATATTGATCGCGTTCCTGAAGAATATCCTCGCGAAGGATTTAGCGATCACGCAGGATATCCCGGCGATCTTAATTATGGTTGGCGCATGCTCCCTGGACGAGCCGAGGCCGAAATTCCTGCCGCCCACGACGAAATCCCCCTTGCCCGCTTTCTTCGCGAACTCCGCGTCAGCGTCCTCGAGCACGTGCTTCGCGAGCTCGTTCAGGTCGGAGCGCAGGTGGAAATACCTTCCCGGCGCTATAAGGTCCGTCGAAATATTATCTCCGAATTTCCAAACTTTTCCGCGAAGGATCATCAGAAATACTCCCTTGGATCGGCCAATTCACCCTTGATGGCGGAGGCAGCGGCGGTCGCCGGGGAGACCAGGTAGATATAACCCTTCGGGTTCCCCATCCTCCCGAGAAAATTCCTGTTCGAGGTCGCGATGCAATTCTCGCCGTCTCCTAGTATCCCGCCGTGGACGCCTACGCACGCGCCGCAGCCCGGGGTCGTGACGGTCGCGCCGAATTCCACGAACGTCTCTATGAGGCCCTCCTTGGCCGCGAGCAGGTATACGTCCTTCGACGCCGGCGTAACTATAACGCGCGTATCCGTGTCGCGTTTCTTGCCCTTCCATATATCGGCAACGACCCTGAGGTCCTCTATCCTGCCGTTAGTGCATGATCCTATGAATACCTGGTGGGCCTTTACCTTTCCGGCCTTTTCCACCGGCTTCGTATTGTCCACCGTATGGGGCATCGATACCATGGGGACAAGCTTATCCACCTCGATATCTATCTCTTTATCGTACTTCGCGTCCTTATCGGAGCGCAGTTCCTTATACTTATCTTCCCTGCCGTGCAGTTTCAGGTACGCCTTCGTCATCTTATCGGAAGCGAATATGCCGGCCTTCGCGCCCGCCTCGACGGCCATATTCGATATTACGAGGCGCTCGGGCATCGGCAAGGACTCCATCGCCTCACCGGTGAACTCAATGGCCTTATATGTCGCGCCTTCGGCGCCGAGAGTGCCTATCAGGAATAACATGAAATCTTTAGCGAAGACTCCCGGGCGGAACTTGCCGTTCACGACCACCTTGATGGTGCGCGGCACCCGGAACCACGTCTTTCCGAGCCCCATCGCCACAGCGATGTCGGTGGAGCCCATGCCCGTCGCAAAGGCGCCCAACGCGCCGCCGGTACACGTGTGCGAATCGGCCCCGACAAGCACGTCGCCGGGCGAGGTAAACATCTCGCTCATGACCTGGTGGCAGACGCCCTCGCCTATATCGAAAAGGTAACAGCCGGTCCTGCGCGCGAAATTCCTCAGCGTGATATGGTCGTTGGAAAGCTCTTTCCTCGGGGAAGGCGCCGCGTGGTCGAGGAATACCGCTATGCCCTGCGGGTTAACGACTTCCTTTATCCCGAGCTGCTCGAGCTGCCTGACCGCAAGGGGTCCCGTGCCGTCCTGCAAAAGGCACAGGTCGACCTTGACGATGGCGAAATCATCGGCTTTTAAGTCCCTTCCCGAATGCTCGGAAAGGATCTTTTCTGATATAGTTTTTCCCATATTTTTTACGCTTTAGAGGTAAAGCCCGGGAGCAATGAAGGCCCCGGGCTTTTTCTATCTGGATCCTATTTCAGTATGAGTAGTATGATACAAATATTACTTATTGGCCGGCCAGGATTCTTCTGTGGCCTTGCCCGGCATTTCGCCTGTCCCTACAACACCTGTCTTTACCGTTTCAGCCGTTCCGACTACCGGGTTCGTCACGACTTTCTCAGCCGCGCCTTCTTCGCCCGTAAGCGTGCCGCCGATTGCCTTGCCTTCATCGGCAACGGTCCCTACAGCTTTTACGCCCGTGTCTCCGACTACCTTCGCGCTGTCCTTAGCGGCGTTGAACGGCCACTGGAAGACTCCGCGCCAGAACTTTACAAAGCCGTTCTCCTGCTGCTCGGCCGCAAACGCATTTACGCACATCGCCGACGCGATGAACACCACAACCAACACCAATGCCAGCTTTTTCATTACAGCACTCCTTTTTTATTTATTGTTTGTTATTCTATGGATATAGCTTCAACCGGGCAGCTTTCCTTGGCTTCCTTGCATGTCGCCTCTGCCGCCGCGGGAACAGGACTGACTTTGGCCGCCGCTACATCCCCTTTCATCTCGAAGACGTCCGGGCATATATTCGTGCATAGCTCGCAGCCTGTACAAAGATTCGGGTCCACCTTAGCCTTCATTTTGTCACCTCCTCATTACGCTCCATAACCAGCTCCTTGGCCAGATTGTTTTCTTCTTCAGAGACCCGGGTTTCCAGGAATCTCAGATCCAGCTGTTTGGATAGGCAGTTTATGAATGCGGTTTGAAATGCATTATACGACCATTTACCTGAAACGTCAAGGTCTAAACTGACCTGCCCCTGGTGCAGGACGGTCCCGCGCTTCCTCCTCTGGGCCGCTCCGGCGACTTTCCTGCCTCCCGCCATGACATCCGACTGCACGGGTGATGAAAAACACTCGCCGAAAGGTTTTGCGGGCTCACGGCCGGGCGTGAACAACCGGGCTTCCAGCCCGATCGACCTCAGCGCCTCGGCGACGCACCCGTGTATCTGGTTGTAGGAGGCTGCGGCGCCCTTCGTTATGCACCCGGAGCCTTCGCGGTATACCATGGAATATGTAAATCCTTCCGCGCCATGCGGTACCGAACCGCCTCCGGTGGGCCGCCTGACGACCTCCGTGCCGGGCGCCACGTCAATATCCTGGAATTTCCCGACCGATATGCAGGGGTTAAGCCACTTATATATGCGCAGGGCGGGCATCGAGCTGCCGTCGGCCACCTTGGCCATTATCGCTTCGTCAACGGCCATGTTCATGGCGGGCTCGCGTTCACCTTCGACTATCAGGCGCCAGGTCTTTTCCATCTGAGGTTGAGTTCCCTTGCCG
>JBAZFE010000073.1:0-6775 GCA_041653555.1 Candidatus Omnitrophota bacterium | reverse complement strand
GTCCTGTCAAGTTCAACAATAATCCAGCCAGTATAATTAATCTTATCCAAACTTGCAAGAATATTCTTCATGTTATGGCAGAGTACGCCGCGTCCGAGCTCTGCGAAGTCCCTGGCCCGGGGGTCCCAGTCCTTCAGGTGCACGAGGGCCACGGACGAACGATACCTCTCTATCACGCCCGCGGGGTCCGAACCGGCCGCCGCGAGATGCCCCGTGTCCACACAAAGTTTTACCGACCCGGAAAACTCGAGAAGGCTTGCGATATCCCTCTCTTCCTCCACTATCGTATCGAGGTGGTTATGAAAAGCTACCTTGACGTTAAACCCGGAAGAATACTCGGCGAGCGAATCGAGCCTTTTGCAGAGGGCCTTATAGCTTTTTACGTCCTTCGAGAGGCCGTCGCCCCTCCAACCGCCCGTTACCATGAGCGCCTTTACGCCGAACTGCCCCGCGAAATAGGCCTTTTCCTTGGCTTCAGCTATGTCGGATCTCTCGTCGGAAGTCACCCTGACGTTGGCGGAGAGCGATGCCAGTTCGAGGCCCACTTCCCTGAGCTGGATCCTGAATGAAGCGGAAGGGCCCAGTCTCGCGAGCGCGTCATATATCTCGACGCCGTCATAACCGGCCTCTTTGATCTCGCAAAGAGCGTTCTCTAACGGGTAATCCCGGAGGTAATTTCCCCAGGTAAGGGTATGGCATCCTACCCTGTATCCGGCCATACATCACCGCTTTATTATGGAAAATTGGTGCTGGGAGGGGGATTTGAACCCCCACAGTTTATTCAACCAACAGCCCCTCAAACTGTCGCGTCTGCCAGTTCCGCCATCCCAGCAAATATATTCTTATATATGTGTTATCTCGCGGGCAGGACCTTGCCGTCCTCTCCGAAATGTACCCGGTTGCCCTTGCTGTAAAGAATGCCTTCGATCGTCATCGCCTCGGGCAGGGCCGCCCTCTTGACCCTTCCGGACGAATAAAGGTCTATCACGCTGCCTGCGGGGTATTTTATGCGGCCTAACTCCTCAGCCCTTGCCAGCGTCGCCGTCTCAAGCCTGCCGTTATCATAAAAATCGATCAGCCCCGGGGCGCACATTATCCCCTGTATCTCCTGGGCCTTCGTTAAGTATGCATTTATGACATTGCCGTCCTCGAAAAGGGATATCCTCGCGCCGTCCACGAGCTTGATGCCGTCGACTATCTTCCCTTCGGCCAGCGTGCCCGACTGCAGCTTCCCTGATTCATACAGGGATATCCTGCTGCCCTTTTCGAATTTCATGCCCTGGAGGGTCACATCGCGGGAAAGCTCGGCATTCTTTATCTTTCCCGATTCATAAAAATACGCCCATCCCTGGCAAGGGAGGTCCTGCAGTTTCGCCGGGCTCTCGAGTATCGCGTAATTAACCTTGCCCGACTCCGTATACTCTATCCTTGTGCCTGCCGGCAGCATCATTCCCTGCACGTTCTTCGCGCTGCCCAGGATCTCGAATTTGATCTCTGCCCCGGCATACGGGGAGGCGCCAAGAAGAGCAATGGACACCAGGATTATCAAACCGGGATTACCGCGCATATTATCGGACCTCCATGCGGTATAAATATACCAAAAAACCCGTAAAATAACAAGCGGTTAATGCTTTTTTGTTGCGCGCGGATTTCTTTGATTGTATAATGACATCATATAACATGACTAATACCAAGGTCCTATTATCTGCTCTTGCCTCTGCGGCCATGTTGATTTCCGCTGCGGGATGCCGCACACTGGCGGCCCCTTCATCTTCTGAAGCGGCCTGGATACCGGCAAAAAATATCAGAATCTCCGATTCAAAAGACGCGACGTGGCAGTCCATCCGCGGCCAGAAGATCGACACCTCGAGGCCTCTTGCGCTCGGCGACCTGATCGATATATCACTGCGGACAAACCCTTCAACGAAGCAGGCATGGGAAAAAGCCAAATCGGTGCAGGCCGTAAAACTGCAAATGGAAGGCCGTTATTACCCTAAGGTCACCATCACCGGTGAAGGATTAAGGCAGGATTCCAAGGCCAACGCAGATATGGCGAGCGTCGATTATTTTAAATACGGGCCCGGCATACAACTTACCTACCTGCTTCTCGATTTCGGAGGCAGGGCCGCGGACGTCGACGAGCAGGCACAGCTGCTAATCGCCGCGAACTTCCAGTTCAACCGGATGATGCAGAACGTAGTCCTTGACGTCGAAACATCTTATTACGGTTATCACAGCGCGGTCGCGATGCTGGCCGCCGCGGAATCTGACCTCAAGAACACGCAGGCGGCGTATGACGCGGCCTCGCGCAGGTATGAGGTCGGGCTCGCGGCAAAGCTCGACATGCTCCAGGCGAAATCGACATACGAGCAGGCGCTTTATTCCCTCGAGAACGCAAAGGGCGCTGTTAAGACATCGAAGGCGGCCCTTGCGAAATCGCTAGGCTACCCGGCCGACACTATCTTCGAGGTCCTTGAGCCGTCAAAGGATGTCCCGATGGCCATCAACGACGAGGACATCACCGGGATGATAAATGACGCCATAGAGCAACGGCCTGATATCGCCGCGCTGAGGGCGAACCTTAGGGCGCAAAATGCCGCCGCGAATTCGGCGAACTCCGACCTTTACCCTTCTTTAAGCGCCGGCGCCTCGGCAAACAAGAATTTTTACAAATATTATAACTATAAACAGCCGCGCGATAACGACAGGACATACGCGGCATACTTAAGCTTCGACTGGGACGTATTCGACGGCTTCGAGAACCTCAACATACTCCGCGAGGAGCAGGCGCTTGCGAACGTCGAGCGAGAGAAGCTCATAGAGGCCGAGATCTCGGCCAGCGCCGAGGTCTGGACAAAATATTACGATTTCAAGACAGCCGTCAAGAAGCTCGAATACAGCGAAGCATTCCTCAACACATCGCAGACGTCATACGAGCTGGCGCTCGAGAGCTACAGCAACGGCTTAAACAGCATACTTGACCTTCTCGACGCCGAGAGCAAGCTTTCGGACGCCAAGAGCAGCCTTATAAAATCCAGGAGAGACCTTTTCGTGGCACTGGCCGAACTGGCCCACGCGACCGGAACGATATATACAGGCGGAGAGACAAAAAATGACTAAGACAGGCAATGCTTTAATGAAGATCATTAAATACGTATTCTGGATAGGGCTCGTGTTGGTTGTGACCTTATTTATTGTTAAAAGCTGCGGCCGCAAACCCCCGGAGAAGAAGATCCCGCCAAAGATAGTCAAGGCGGCCAAGGCCGGGCAGCAGGACGCGGATATATTCATCGAAGCCTTCGGCAACCTCTATTCGCCGTCCGATGTGAACATCAAGTCGCAGGTCACCGGCGAAATGAAGGAAGTCCACTTCAAGGACGGCGACATCGTCAAGAAGGGAGATATGCTCTTCACGATCGACCCGAGCTCCTATAAGGCGACCCTCGACAAGGCTGAGGCCCAATTGATACAGGACCTTGCTAACCTGAAATTGAACAAGGACACTCTCGAGAGGAACAGGAAACTGCTCGCCAAGGAACTCATCTCGCAGCAGAATTTCGAGCAATACGAAACGAACGTCACGGCATCGGAGGCTATGATAAAACTCGATAACGCGAACATAGACCTCGCGAAGATCAACCTCGCCTATTGCTACATCGCCGCCCCTACCGACGGCGTGTGCGGCAAGCGCCAGGTGGACCCCGGCAATATAGTCACCGCTAACAACGGGCCGACGCTCGTGAACATAAAAACCGTGGACCCTCTTTATGTCGACTTCACTATACCCGAGAGGAACCTTGACAACGTAAGGGACGCCATGGCAAAGGGGCAGCTTAAAGTGATCATAGCCGTGGAACGCGCCAATGAAGAAGCGAACTCCCGTGAGGGCACGCTGCATTTCGTGGATAATTCGGTGGACAACACTACCGGCACTATATTGCTGCGCGCGTCCGTGCCTAATGCCGACACGAGGCTGTGGTCCGGGCAGTTTGTGAATGTCAAACTCGTCCTCAGGGTGGAAAAGGACGCCGTGCTCATCCCTTATGAAGCCGTGCAGGTCGGGCAGGACCAGGGGGTATTATACGATTATGTATTCGTCGTAACGCCTGGCAATACGGCAGAAATAAGGAAAATAACCTCGGGGAATAAGGTTGATGACCATATAATCGTCGAGAAAGGCGTCAAGGCCGGGGAGTATGTAGTTACCGCCGGCCAGATGGGCTTGAGGCCGGGGGCCGCCGTCGAGATATCCGCACCGGAAAACGGGACAAAGGTGAACAAATAGACTATGAGCTTCTCTGAGAACTTTATAAGAAAACCCATAATGACCATGCTGCTTATGGTGATAGTCACCATATTCGGTATCGTCGCATATTTCACGCTTCCGATAAGCGACCTCCCTGTCGTTGATTATCCCGTTATACTTGTCCAGGTAGCGTACCCGGGCGCAAGCCCCGATACGATGGCTTCGGCCGTCGCATCCCCCCTCGAGAACGAGTTTACCGAGATACAGGGCCTGACGAGCATCATATCGAACAATACCGAAGGGCAATCGCAGATAATCCTGACCTTCGACCTTAGCAGGAACGTCGACCTGGCGGCCCCTGACGTGCAGGCCGCGATCTCGCGCGCAGCGGGAAACCTGCCGACCGACCTGCCGGCGCCGCCGTCTTACCAGAAGGTCAACCCTTCCGATACGCCTATACTCTACATGGTACTTAACTCGGATACACTGACGCCCGGACAGCTCTACGACCTCGGCAACAGGACCGTCGGCAAGAGATTAAGTATGATAGACGGGGTTTCGCAGGTGCAGGTGTGGGGCGCGAAGACGGCCGTGCGCGTACAGGTAGACCCGAACAAGCTCTCGGCTTTCCAGATAGGCATTAACGAGGTGGCGGCGGCGGTATCGACCGGCACCGTCCTGATACCCGCAGGAAGCCTTGACGGCAACGTCAGGGCCTTCTCGATTGAACCGAAAGGCCAGCTCTTCAGGGCAAAGGATTACGAGGACCTGATAGTCGCTTACAGGAACAATGCCCCTGTTAAGTTAAGGGATATAGGACGATGCATCGACAGCGTGGACAACGATGTGATACGTCCGATGTTCGGCAGCCCCGGCGAGGGCATGAAAACGAATAATGTCGTCATAGCGATATCGCGCGCGGGCGGCTCGAACACGGTTGCGCTCGCCGCGAATATACGCAATATAATGGATACCCTGCAGAAGGAGCTTCCGGGATCGGCAAAGCTCTCGGTCTTTTACGATAAGTCGGAAGATATAGTCGAATCGGTCAATGACGTCAAACAGACTATCATCATAGCGCTCATTCTCGTCGTGCTGATCATATTCCTCTCGCTGGGCAGGATCTCGGACACTATAATACCGAGCATCTCCCTGCCGTTGTCCGTCATAGCGACATTCGCCGTCATGTACGCGATGAATTTCAGCCTCGACCAGATGTCCCTGCTGGGCCTTACGCTCTGCATCGGGTTCGTCGTAGATGACGCCATCGTGGTGCTTGAGAATACCGTCCGCCTTATCGAGACCGGGAAGAAACCCATGGCCGCGGCCATCGAAAGCGCCGACCAGATCACGTTCACCATCATATCCATGACGCTTTCGCTCGCGGTAATATTCATACCTCTGGTCTTCATGGGAGGGGTTGTGGGAAGGATCTTCCGCGAATTCGCGGTGACCGTAGTCGCGGCCATCCTTTGCTCGGGGGTCATATCGCTGACACTGACCCCTATGATGTGCGCGCGCATGCTCAAGGAACACAAACCCGGCGACTCCAAGTTCCAGGAAGCCATCTCTAAATTCATGGACGGCATAATAAGCAAATACGGCGTCATGCTTAAATGGACCCTGCAGCGCCCGCTGACCACGCTGATCGCGTGGGTAGTATGTTTCGGCGGCACGATATTCTTCTTCACGATAGTGCCGCAGACGTTCCTGCCTGAAGGCGACAGCGGCGCGATCATGGCACAGATCATGATGCCTCTCGGCACCTCCTCTAAGCAGATGGGGCAATACCAGGATAAGGTAAATAACGTATTGGTCAATGACAAGAACATCGAGAAGATCATTTCGGTCTCCGGCATGAACCCCGGCGCCGACCAAAGCACCGGCATGTTCGTCACGACCTTAAAACCCCGCGATAAGAGGAGGCCGATGCCCGAGGTTGTCCAGGGCCTCCGCAGGGAGATGTCCGCGCTGCCGGACGGTATGGCTTTCGTAATGGCCATACCGGCGCTTAAATTGAGCGCCGGAGGCGAGGCGACCGGAAGCGGAAACAAGTACTCATATACTCTGATCGGACCCGACCAGGAGAAGCTCTACAGCGCGTCCTTCGAGCTCGCAGACGCCATGAAGAAACTTCCGGGATTCCTCGACATACAGAACAGCACGAGGCTCGACCTGCCGCAGCTCAACATAAAAATACTCCGCGACAGGGCTTCGACGCTCGGGATCACGGCTCACGACATAGAATACGCCCTGACGCTGGCATATTCCGGGGGCAAGGTCACGACGTTCAAGACCGACGTTGACCAGTATGACGTCATAGTCGAGCTTACGAAAAATTTCCAGGATAGGCCCGAGAACCTCTCGCAGATATTCGTAAGGTCTTCTACCACCGGCAAGCTCGTGCCGTTGAGCACCGTGGCGAAATGGGAGGTCGACGCGGGGCCGCAGAACGTGCCCCATTTGAACCAGCTTAATTCGGCCACCCTCTCATTCAACCTCGCTCCCGATGTGCCGCTGGGCAATGCG
>JBAZFE010000072.1:0-6913 GCA_041653555.1 Candidatus Omnitrophota bacterium | reverse complement strand
GGTCAAGCTTTACCGAGCCGTCCCTCGGCATGGTCAGGAAAGCGGTCCTGTACCCGGCCCGCTTAAGGACATCCCGGCAGCATCCGCCCTGCTGGCCGGACGGATAACAGAACGCGGTCACCTTCTTACCCGTCACTTCTTCTATTATTTTCTTGGAATGCAGCAGCTCCCGCTCCGTATCCTGCATTGAAGCATCCTTAAGGTTGCGGTGCGACCTCGTATGGCTGCCGAAACCTATTCCGGCGTCCGACATCTTCCGCATCTGGGATACCGTCAGGTACCCGCCCCGCCCTATATAATCCGACACCATGAAGACCGTCGCAGGTATCCCGAACTCTTTCAACACGGGGAAAGCGTTCAGGTAATTATTCGCGTTGCCGTCATCAAAGGTCACCGCCGCTATATTATGCGGCACGGGCTTTCCGCTATCCATGATATCCGCAAGCTCATCCGGCGACACTATGTTATATTTATGGTCCCTCAGGAACTTCATCTGCGCCCTGAACTGAGCCCCCGTCACGCACAACGGTGTCCCCGCCGGAAGGTCCTCGATGTTATGATACATCAAAACCGGCGGATAGTATTTCGCGTCCAGAAAGAGCTTCGCGCCTAATGCGGCCAACGACAACGCCGCCAAAACGACCAGGAGGGCGGGAAGGCTCGGCCTCTTATTTCTTGCCGGTCCCATCCAACACCTCCCTGTATACTTCAAGCGTCTGTTTCGCCATGCGTTCGGCCGAGAAATTTGACGCGGCATACCGCTTCGCCGCGGCCTTTATGCGCTGTGCCAATCCTTCATCATCCAGCACGCGGCATATTGCCGCAGCAATGTTATCCGGGTCGCACGCCTCGATGAGCACTCCGAGTTCCCCGTCATTGAGCATCTCCCTGAACCCGCCGACGCCGGTCGATACAACGGGCACGCCCGACAGCATCGCCTCTACGACAGCCAGCCCGAAACCTTCCTGCAATCCCGGCCTCGCGAACACATCCATTATAGCAAGAAATTCGCCCGCGTTTAAGGTGTTTCCGAAGAAGCGGACCGAACTTCCGAGCCCGTGGCCTTCTGCCCTCTTCTTGAGGTCGCCCTCAAGCCTGCCCTCCCCGATGATCAGCAGCTGCGCTCCGGGGAACCTGCCTGATATCTTCCTGAAAGCGTCTATGAGCATCGCGTGGCCCTTCTCCGCGGAAAGCCTGGATATTATTCCTATAATAGGGCCGTCTCCTAATCCGTATTTTTTTCTTATCCCTTTCTTCTCTTCGGGCGTGTATTCCCTGCTGAACCTGTCAGTCTCGACGCCGTTCAATACAAGCCTCAGGCCGCTTTCCTTCCTGCGAAATAGATCCCTTAAATTGTCATACACGGGCTTGCTTATCGCTATCGTCCTGCTTCCCCAGAACGGGAACGACCTGCGCAAGAAGTGCGCGCGGAAGAAACCGTGCCAGGTCGCCACATACGGAACGCCCGTTATCGCGGATAACAGGTGCGCCGCAGCCTGCGATACCCTGGTCTGGGCATGAATGATATCTATTTTTTCTTTCTTTACTACACCTCTTAATTTCAGGGCGGCAACAAATACTTTCGGGCTCAATACTGACTTTGTATCGAGGGACACCGTTATCCTCCCGACGTCCGGAGAAAGTTCTTCCTCGAGGCCGCCCCCGGCGGAAGCCACAAATACGCGGTTACCCGCTTTCTGCAGGCGGTTCGCGAGCGTGACGGTATATACCCCCACGCCTCCCATCCTCATATGCGTCGTGATGATAAGTATATTCATTTTATCGAATGCATCCTTCGATCGCCTTCATGACATCTTCCACCGCTATCTCCCTCATGCACCTGATATCCGAGCATACGGGTTTATAGCACGGCGCGCATCCGAGGTCCCTGCGGACCACCGCGTGATCCTGCGACGGCGGCAGGTGCCTCTCCGGGTCGGTCGGCCCGAATAACGCGACGAAAGGCGTCTTCATCGCGGCCGCGACATGCATCGGCGCGCTGTCGCTCGTGACAAGGCATTTCAGCCTCTTCATAAGCGCCGCGAGTTCCGTTATTGTCGTCTTGCCCGTAAGGTTGACCGGTTTTGACTTTGTCATGGATATTATATTTTCGGCGGCCGCCGAATCATCTTTCGTGCCGATGATGACCGGCCTTATCTCCCTTTCAGCCAAAAGGTCGCATAGTTTCGCGAAATTCTCTACGGGCCATCTCTTCGTCGCCCATCGCGGGCTCGCTCCCGGGTTGATCCCCACGAGCGCCTGGTGGTCGCCCACCCAATCGGCTTCCAGCATCCTCCTGGCCGCATCTTCATCCGCTGACGAAGGCCACAGCTCAAGTTCTTTAGATGCCCCTTCGATACCCATCAGCGAGAGGACCCTGAACTGGTGGTCCACGGGAGGTATCGGGCGATTGTTATCCCTGACCGCCCTATTGAGCAGGAAACCGTGCCATCCTTTCATATAACCGTATCTTTTTGCGGCCGTGCTCATAAAAGCGAACATATGGCTCTTGGAATTATTCTGGAAGTCCGCTACTTCCTCAAAACAATAGCGCCTGATCTCGGCGGAAAGCTCGAGGAACCTCAGCCAGCCCCTGTCGCGGCCGTCCCTGTCGTATATTATGACCTCGTCAATGTAAGGGCAGCCCTTAAGCACCTGGCTCTCCACCCTTCCGGTGAGAAGCGCGATATAGGCCTTCGGGTTCTTCTGCCTTATCGCGCGTAATGACGGGGTCGCGAGCACGCAGTCGCCGACGGCGCTTATCTTTATCACGAGTATCCTCTTGACCTCGAGCGCTTCCTCATAGACCCTTACGGTCTCGGTTATCATCCTGTCGAGGTTGAACTTCTGCTCGGCGTCTTTCCTCGCGTTGCGGACGATCTCCTTTGCCAGCGCCCTGTCTTTCAGGACCCTGACTATCGCTTCGCTCATAGCCTGGGGGTCTTCCGGCGGCACGAGCAGCCCGTTCTCGCCGTCGCGGATAATCTCCGTCACCCCGCCGACGCTCGTAGCGACGACCGGGACCCCTGACGCGAACGCTTCTATTATCACCCTTCCGAATCCCTCGGGGACGATAGTGGCGAGCACCAGCGCGTCAAGCCCAGCCAAGATGTCCGGTATATCGCTCCTCCTGCCGAGGAACTCGGTATTCCTCGAGAGGCCGAGCCTCCGGACAGTATCCTCGAGTTCCTGCCTGTACTTTTCTTTCCCGGGCGACGCGTCGCCCACTACGAGGACCTTTATCCTCGGGAAATACTTCAGGACCTTGGCAACGGCCCTGAAGAAATATTTATGCCCTTTAAGCGGCGTAAGCCTTCCGACAATGCCTATCGTGTAGGCGCTTTTTACCGACTCATCAGGTTCCTTGTATTTGAACTGCTCGAGATTGACGCCCCGGTATATGAGCTTTATGCGCCGGAACGGCACCTTGAATGAATCCATCATATGCTTCGCGATAACCTGGCTTATCGCGATGACGTACTTGCCCCAGCCCATCACCTTACTGAAAGGTTTCCTGGAATAGTAACCGTGGCAGGTCGTTATGAATATGACCCCGGCGCTGCGCGCCGCATAATATCCTATCATGGCGGGCACACGGCTCCGCGCGTGGAGGATATCGGCCTTTTCCGAGCGGAGTATCTTCCTGACCGCCGGTATCATGCGAAGCATCGTGAGCGGGTTCTTGCTGTGCACGGGCAGTTCATAATGTTTTATGCCGGCCGCGTCAAGCTGTTTCACGAGTTCGCCGCCGTTCGAGATCACGGCCGCGTTATGCCCGAGCTTCACGAGCCTCTGAGAAAGGTCGATGACGCCGGTCTCTACCCCTCCGGTCTCCAGCCGCGGCAATATCTGGACTATCTTCATATTATTTTCCCGAGAACGGCGCGGATCGCTTCCAGGTCTGCGCCCTGGATCCCGGCCTGCTTACGGCCCATATTATTAACGATATCCTCTTTAAGGGACGGCGGCTCCGAGACCTTTATGAGGTTTTCCTTTTCGAGGCTGCCGACGGCCCTTTCGAGCTTCGTCGCGCGACCGGGCTTGATCTTGCGGGGCATGAAAGCTATGACCGGCTTATCGGAGCTTATCGCCTCCGTCAGCATGGCTACGGATTCGCCGGAGACGACAAGCAGGTCCGAGAGCCCGAGGATGCCCTCTATGGCGCCCTCGAAATTCCCGTCGTTCGCGACCAGCAGCATCCTTATCCTGTCCGCCTTGCCGTAACGTTCCTTAAGCGCGAATTCCACCGCCCTCTGCGTCCTGCGCGAGGTGGTCACTAGCACTTCAGCGTCGAGGTCCTCCGCGGCGCGCAGGACTTCATCCATTACCCGTACCGCGAGTTCTTTCTCGAGGATATGCTCCCTGGAATCGCCCCCAATGAGCACGCCGATCACCTTGTCCTTCTTTATCTTCACTCTTTCGTTAAGCTTATCCGCGTACCTGCGTAATGTTCCCGCGTCGAGGTCGGTGACAGTGCCCTTGGTCAAGACCACATTTTCAGCCGGCTTGGCCTTGTCATGGGCGGGAATGACCGCAATATCGAAATCCTTTATGGCGAATATATTCGGTTTCATTATGACCAGGGACTTCGCGCCGAGCTCCTTCTTAAGCGAAAGGTTAACGCCGGCGAGCGACGCGCCGCATGATACCACATAATCGGCATATGAGGACCTCAGTGCTTCGTAGCTCTCCTTCTCGAAACACCCCGAGAGCGCGTGTACGCCGAGGCCCATTTTTGACCCGAGATCAAAAATGACCCTGGCCGCTTCGCTCCTGAACTTCACTTCGACAGTCTCGATAAGCGTATCGTCCGCGGAATAACCCTTCTCGGCGCGCATCTTCTTTATGAGCCGCGAGAGCGCGAGCGACTGTTTGTAGTGCCCGGCTTTGCCGTCGTTCAGGACAAGCGCGTATTTTGTCGGGGTGGACTTCCAGCGCTTGTGCAGCCAGAGCCACTGCCCGGGATACTTCGTGACATATTTGGCGAGGACATCCGCGAACCTTTGTAATATCTCGTGCACGTCCCTTTCAAGGCTATCCGACCTCATCACCGATATATCGTCCTCGACAACTATCCTGTGGTAAGGCCCGTGTTCCCTGACTATGAGCACCGGGAATATAGGCGCGTGCGTCCTGAGGGAGAAATGCGCGACGCCCTTCGGGGTAGAAGCCCTGCGGCCAAGGAACTCGACGAGTTCGCCCTTCTTGCCGCCGTCCTGGTCGGATAGGATGCCTACGGCTTCCTTCCTGTTCAGCGAGTCGAGTATCTCCTCGACCGCGTTCTGCTTGAATATCACGTTGGCGCCTTTGGAACCGCGCATCTTATTCAGGTAACCGTTAAGCTTCTCCATCTTCTGCCAGCGCGCGAGCACGTTCATCTTATAGCCGGCATCCGAACCTATCAGCGAACTGAGTTCCCAGTTCCCGAAATGCGCGGTGAGGAATATCACGCCGGTGCCCCCGAAGGCGTCGACCGCCTTCTTTACCTTATCGCGGCCCTCTATCTTTATATATTTCCTGATATAATTGTCGTCTATCTGCGGGAACTTCAGCAGTTCCATGTATGACTGAGCGATATTCCCGTATACGCTTTTTATGATGCCGTCGAGCTGCGCGGGAGTATATTTCCCCCTGAACGCGGCGCGCAGGTTCGCGTAGGCGACCGTCTTGCGGCGGCCCATCGTATGGTAGATGAGGCTGCCGAAAGTCCTCGCGGTCCAGAGCGAGAACCTTAACGGTAAAAGCCTGAAGGTGAAGGCCTCAAGCCTTACTATTAAATACAGTATCCAGTCTGCCAAACAGTTGTTCCTCCCTGTCTATCTTCATCTCGACCGACAGCGCCAATATCCTTACCCCCGCCGTATCGGGCGAAACCAACGAGGCGTTCGCGTTCTTTATCCTCGGAAGGTCCTTCTCGGTCGTCACTATCGTATCTATTCCCTTTCCCTTGCATTCCTTGACTATGCCCTCGATCTCCGCAGCCGTGAATATATGGTGGTCGATGAAATAGTATGAGGCCCCTACGAAAGCCCCTGCAGAGACCGCGGTATCTTCGAATGACCCGGGATCGCCGATCGCGCATAACAGGGCTACAGACCTGCCGTTAATGCTGCCTATATCCGTCTCATAGCCTCCCGCGACATCATGCAGGCGGCGCGGCTCGTATGACGCGTTAAATATATCCATGCCCGGGTTGGCATCTTTCAACGCGGCCCTGACAACCTCCGCCTTTCCGAGGCTCGACATATCGGGAAGCACTTTCGTAATGACCACTATGCCGGCCCTTTTAAGGGATGATAGGGGCTCCCTGAGCGTGCCCCGCGGGATCAGCATGCCGTTCCCGAACGGATCATTCACGTCTATCGTCACTATATCCAGGTCCCTCGCGAGGTTCCAGTGCTGGAAACCGTCGTCAAGGAGCAATACGTCCGGCGAATATTTGGCCTCGGCCTCTTTCGCCGAAGCGGCCCTGTCGCGGCCGACGATCACCGGAATGCCTCCGAGCGTCCTCCTGAAGAACTCCGCTTCGTCCGCAAGTCCGGTCTTCCCGTCGGCCATATAACCGCGCGTCAGTATAACTACCTTCCTGCCCCGGGCCCTGAACCTGCGCGCTATCGCCGCGACGAGAGGGGTCTTCCCCGTCCCGCCGAGCGTAATGTTGCCGACACTGATCACCTTGCATCCTTTTGGACGGTAGGGCTTCGCGCTTGTCCTTGCGATCGCAAGGACCGAACCGTACATGAAAGACAGTTCGTAAAGGAGCCCCCTCAGGATCCCCGCGGCCGGGCCCTGCACCTTGGGATCATCGGTCATCAGTGACAAGAAATATTTTTTTATGCCGTCGCTCATATTTTTCCCAGGAACGGTTCGATGAGTTCCAGGTCCTTCTCGGCCACGCCCGCGTTGGATTCCA
>JBAZFE010000071.1:0-7072 GCA_041653555.1 Candidatus Omnitrophota bacterium | reverse complement strand
TAACTTCAGGAAAGATGTGCGCAAGTTCGGCGTAAGGGTCGAGAACAACAAGTCCGAGTGGAAGGGCATGTATTACGTAGACAACATAAGGTTGGAATAAAAGACTAAAATGGACGCTGTCCCGCGCGCGGCTGCTGCCGCGCTGCGGGACAGCATGGTCATAACAACTATATAGGGGACCTATAGGGGGCCTAAGGTACCTAAGGAGATAAATTGATGTCTGTTCGCAATAAGATACTGATAGCCGTAATTATAATAATCGCGTTCCTTGCGGGGTTCATATTGAGTTCGACCCGCAGCGGCAGGACGCAGGCAGGCGTGCCTCCAGAGACTAAGATAACGTACGGCGCGGATAAGCCCTCGGCCCCATCCGCGGGAATAACTGTGCCGGCGGCACAGCCCGTCCCGAACGCAATAACGCCGAATGAGGCGGCAGCAAGGAAGCCCATAGAAAGGCCCGCGTTCCCGCAGTTCCAGAAGGGCATGACGTATGTCACGTGGGACAAGGTCGCGTACAGCAAGGGTTTTTCGGACATGTCGCTCTTGAAACTGTCATCGATGGGATGCGGGTATTCGGCGATAATAACAACATGGTACCAGGGCGATTATAACATGACCCGGATAAAGCCGGGCGGCAACACCCCGACCGACGAGAGCGTTGTCCATGCGATAGAGCAGGCCCATAAGGCCGGGTTAAAGGTCATGTTGAAGCCTCACCTCGACCTGATAAAGAGCGGGTGCTGGCGGGGGGAGATACAATTCAATAATGACGTCGACTGGGAAGCGTGGTTCAGGAGCTATGGTGAGTTCATCACCCATTACGCGAAACTGGCCGAAGATAACGGCGTGGAGATATTCTGCATAGGCGTAGAACTTACGGTCCCTGCGGTCGAGAAGCCCGAGATGTGGGATACCTACGTGATAGGGGAGGTAAGGAAGGTATTCTCGGGGCCGATAACCTATGCCGCGAACTGGAACGAGGAGTACCAGAACATCGCGTTCTGGGACAAGCTGGATTATGCGGGGCTTGACGCGTATTTTCCCATTTCCGAAAAAGACAAGCCGTTGCTGGAAGACCTCAGGCAGGGATGGAAGGCCCACATTGAAGCGATAGAGGCATGGCAGAAGAAGATAAACAAGCCTGTTCTGCTGACCGAGGTCGGGTACAAGAGTTCCACCGGCACGGCAAAAGCGCCGTGGGAACACCAGCTCGGGAGGGAAGTCGACCTCCAGCTGCAGAGTGATTGCTATACCGCGATGCTCGAAGCGTTCTGGGACAAGCCGTGGTTCTACGGAATGTATTGGTGGTACTGGGGGACAAATGATAAAATGGGCGGAAGCACCGACCGCGGGTTCAATATACAGAACAAGCCCGCGCAGGACGTAGTGAAAGAATGGTACGGAAAAACACGATAGAACAACAGGAGGATAAAATGAGATTCGTGACAAAGAAGTATGAAAAGAACCCGATCATAACGAAAGAGGATATGCCATATCCGTGCGAATGCGTATATAATTCCGGAGCGGCGAAATATAACGGCAAATACATCCTCCTGCTGAGGGTGCTGCTGCTCAACGGCAACTGCGTATTCGGACTCGCCGAGAGCGATGACGGTTTCAATTTCAAGATCTACCCGAAACCGGTAATGACGCCGGCGACGACCGGGCCTTTCGCGAGATACGAGGAGAAGGGCATAGAGGACCCGAGGGTGACCAAGCTCGGGGACACCTATTACATCTTCTACAGCTGTTATTCGGGGCTCGGCATGAGGATCGGCCTCGCGAAGACGAAAAATTTCCGGAAGTTCGAAAGGGTCGCGATGACGACGACGATCGATTACCGGAACTCCGTCCTCTTCCCGGAGAAGATAAAGGGCAAATACTGCCGCTTCGAGCGCCCGAACGTCGGACGCCAGGGGATCTGGATATCCTACTCGCCCGACCTTATACACTGGGGAGAGCAGGAGCATATAATGGCCCCATACGGCAACCATATATGGGAAGACCATAAGATAGGCGCAGGCGCCCCTCCGATAAAGACGAAGAAGGGCTGGCTCAGCATCTACCACGGCGTGACATGGACGATGGACGGCATGACCTACAGGCTCGGCGTGGCGATGCATGACCTCAAGGACCCCGCGAAGGTCCTCGGCATAGCGGACCAGTTCATATTGAGCCCCGACGAGGTATTCGAGAGGGTCGGTTACGTACATAACGTCGTATTCACGTGCGGCGCGATACCCGAGCCGGACGGCACCGTTAAGATATATTACGGCGGCGCCGATACGGTGATGTGTGTCGCTACCGCGAAGATAGACGACCTGGTCGATATAGCGCTCAAGGGAAAGAGGAAGCCGCTATAAAGAATTACCTCGGTATTGACATAGGCGGGACGAATATCCGCCTTGGCGTCGTGGACAGCCGCGGCAGGGTGATAACGCGATGCAGGATGCCGACCCTCAAGCGGGAAGGCAGGGAGAAGGTCATCTCGCGGCTGCTCGAGGCCATCGCCGTTATCATCGCCAGGCCGGAATATAAGGTCGAAGCGATAGGGGTCGGTTGTCCCGGCCCCCTCGACAGCAAAAAAGGAATAGTGCTCTCCCCGCCGAACCTGCCGGACTGGCGCGGGGTGCATTTAAAGGAGATCATTGAAAGGAAGTTCCGTATACCGGTCGCGGTCGAGAACGACGCGAACTGCGCCGGGCTCGGCGAAGCGATAGCCGGCGCGGGACGCCGCGCCTCGAGCATGGTCCTGTTGACGCTCGGCACGGGCATAGGAAGCGCCATAGTCCTCGGCGGGAAACTGTGGACCGGGAAGGGCGGGTTCGCCGCGGAACTGGGGCACACATCAATAGATATTAACGGGCCCAGGTGCGGCTGCGGCAACAGGGGATGCATAGAATTATACGCGTCGGCTACTGGCGTGGTGCGCCGTATGAAGAAGGCCCTGAAGGCGCGCGGCGGCGCGATGACCGCGGAAAGCATATTCCGCGATTCCGCCAAAGGCAAAAAGCCCGCGCGCAGGATAACGGACGAGACCGCGCGTTATCTCGGGTGCGCCCTGGCGAATATAGTCAACGCGCTGGACCCGGAAGTGATAGTCCTGGCCGGAGGGATGGCAAAGGCGGGGCGCGGATTTATCGATAAAGTCGAAAAGGAAATGAGAGGACGGGCCTTAAAGGAATCATCAAGGGGAGTAAAAGTCGTGTCAGCTAAACTCGGAGAAGACGCCGGTATGATCGGCGCCGCATGGAGGGCGAAGGAGCTATGAGAAAGATATTGTTAGCGGTATTATTAACAATGGCCGCGCTGTCGGCATGCTGCGGTATGCCTGGGATAGTGACCGCAGCTACCGAAACCATCGTATGGGATAGCCTCGAAGCAAAGCATCTCTGGTCCCTGGCGCCGTGGGGAGATGCCGCCAAGCTTTCCATCGTAGCCGACAATAAGACCGAGGGAGAGAAGTGCTTCAGGATCAGTTTCGGCCCCGAGGGGAAGCAGAGCCCGCCCAAGGGCGTAGTGCTCGAGAGGGAACAGTCCGCGATAGACCTCGACACATCAAAGAAGCTCATGGTCGACATATATAATGACGGCCCTCCGCTCGAGATGGCCCTCGTGCTGTATACCGACGAGTTCATCGAGAGCTCGACCGCCACGATAAGGAAGGGGCTCAACAAGGATATAACATTCGACCTGCACGCGAAGGATTTCAAGTCGCCCACGAGCAAATGGCAGTACAGCTACACGCCGCGGCCGGGAACGATCGCATGGCGCATAATGTTCATAATGTACACCGAAGACCCGGACGTCAAGAGCGATGTGTATTTTGACGATATCCGCATAGAGAGGACGCCGAGGCTTACGAGCGAGCAGAAGATAATACCGCTCGCAGATTATACGGAGCCGAAGGTAACGGCGGTGAAACCCGTCTCGGAAAAGGTCGAGCAGTACGAGAGGTTCGAGACGGACGTCGCGTTCGAAGGGACCTACCAGTACCCGTATAATCCCGAGAACATAGACCTGACGGCCTATTTCAAATCTCCGGACGGGAAGAAATATGTCATGCCGGGGTTCCTTTATTCCGGCAAGGTGGACGGCGTAAATATATCGGACGCGGCCTGGAAAGTAAGGTTCACGCCCGTTACCGCCGGCAAATGGGAATATTACGTGACGGTAAAGAACCCCAAGGGCATGGCGAAATCCGAGACGATGTCGTTCGAGTGCCTGGCGCCTTCGGCTCCGAAACGGGGCTTTGCGCGCGTAAGCAAGAAGGACCCGCTCTTCTTCGAGTTCGATAACGGCGAATACCATTACCCGTTAGGGCAGAATGTCGCGTGGGCGCCGTCCGTCGATATGTTCGAGCACTATTTCTCGAAGATGCACGATAACATGTACAACTGGACGCGCGTCTGGATGTCGAGCTGGCAGTGCGCGATAGAATGGCTCGATGTCGGCGAGTACCACGGCCTCAATAACTATAACCTTAAGAACGCGAAACTGCTCGACGAAATAACCGAGCCTACGAAGAAATACGGGCTCTACTACCAGCTCGTGCTTAACCAGCACGGCCAGTTGAGCACGAAAGTCGACCCCGAATGGCTCAATAACCCGTACAACAGGAAGAACGGCGGCCCCTGCGAGAAGCCGGGCGATTTCCTGACGAACCCCGAGGCGAAGAGGCTCTATAAGATGCGCCTGCGCTATATAATCGCGCGCTGGGGATACTCGCCGAACATCCTCGCATGGGAGCCGTGGAACGAGCTGACGCTCATGGACAATTATGACGCGGCGCTCGACATCCCGTGGCAGAAGGAGATGGCGCAGTACATGAACTCCGTGGACCCGTACAGGCACATGATAACGACGAGCTATTTCGGCAACTTCCCGAAAGACATATGGAAGCAGCCGGAGATATCGTACGGCCAGATACACATGTATACGCCGGAGATCGTCACGACGCTCGACGGGCTCTATATGATAATGAAGGATTATAAGAAGGCGTATTTCGTCGGGGAATACGGCGGGAGCAACTTAAGCGGGATCGATATCCAGGACCCGGACGCGACGGTCCACCATAACGGCATATGGGCCGCGTACATGACACCCTCGTCCGGAGACGCGATGCCGTGGCAGTGGGACGATTACATCGAACCGAGGAGCCTGTATTTCCACTGGAATTCGCTCGCCAAGTTCAACGAGGGCGAGGACAGGCGCGGGCAGTGCTACCAGTACAGCCGCGGGACGATGGAGTTTGACGACGGCACCATACTGATGGCGCAGGGCATCCTGAACAACAAGAAGGCCCTCGTATGGGTCTACGACCTCTACAGGACGAAGTTCAACCAGGGGGCGCTTAAGCCTCTTGATATAAAGGGCGCTCTCCTGACGATCGCCGGAATGGATAAAGGCGGCTATAACGTTGAGTTCTGGGACACCTACAAGGGCGTTGTTACCGGCACCGCGCAGGTGTCAAGCAACGGAAAGAAGCTGGAGATCCCGCTGCCCGAGATAACGAAAGACTTCGCGTTGAAGGTCATAAGCGTTGACGGGAAGGCGCGCCCGAAAGTAAGCAGGGCATACATCGAATCCAAGTATCTTCCGAAGGAAAGCATCACGTCCGAACCCCGCGACCTCATGGAAGGCTTCGAGGTGCAGGGAGAATGGGATTATGCCGGATGGGGCGACAAGGTCAAGGTTTCGCTCGCCAAAGATAAGGTGAGTGAAGGCAAGAACGCGTTCAAGGTCACCTTCGATAAGGCCGGCAGAAGGACCGACGGAAAGGGCATATGCGTCCAGAACACGAAGCTGGGCCTCGACCTCTCGAAGGCGAAGAAGATGGTATTCGACGTATACCTGGACGCGCCGAACTCGATCGAAGTCTCGGTTGTCCTTAACAGCAAAGGCTTCTGCGAAAGCGTGCGCCGGATAATAGTCCCCGGCTGGAACAGGAACATGACATTCGACCTCATGGCGAAGACCTTCAAGAAGGAGTCGACCAAGTGGCAGCATAAGGGCGAGATCGACAGGGAAGAGCCGATGAAGGAAGTGATGTTCATGTTCTATCCGTGGGATGTGGAGTCCGGCAGTTTCTATATAGACAACGTCGGATTTACGCAATAATTTCCCATAAAATAGCAACAATGTTATCTTGACAAAGGAACCCATAAATGGTATATTTTCCCCGTAATAGTTATACCAGAGTATACTTGCCTTGTTCTCTAACAATAGGTTAATTCCTGACATTACTTCTTTGTTTTAACTAACAGAGTATACTCGGTTATACTATCTAAAGGGAAAGGGGGTAGCAGTATGGTAAAGAAGTTAATGGTATTGGCGGTAACGGTCATTACGCTGTCCTTGTCCGCCGCAGCGCATGCTACAGTCCAGTTCGATTTCGCAGCGGATACCCAGGGTTGGGCAGGCGAGGATTGGGGTTCGGGACTTCCCGCTTTACAGCAGGTAACGTGGTCCAGGGATCCCGCAACGGGGAGCCTCGAAGCTAACACTTCAACCATGACGTATACGCGCGCGGACGGCTCCAATTGGGGCAAGGCCTATTTAAAAGGCGATCTTTCCGCTCCAAAGGACCTCTCGGCAGAACCTCTCTACACAATGGATTTCTACGCTCCGGATAACATCTATTTCGGAAAAGCGAAACTCGGCATAAGGACCGGCAGCGCCTGGGACCTTACCGAATCGAGCGAGATCAGCCTTAACCCGGGATGGAACACCCTCGTTTGGGATATGAGCGGGACCTCTAACTTAGCCGACACGAGACAGCTCGGGCTTGAAGTGTCCGGATGGCTTCCGGTCACCGGCGATGCGAAATGGAACATAGATAACGTCGCCACGAACCCGGTCCCCGAGCCGGCAAGCATGCTGCTCCTGGGCGCAGGCCTCGCAGGCATCTTTGGTTTCAGGAAGAAGACTTCAAGGTAACTTAAAATATTTAAAAGGGAGGAGGTGAAATAATCATGATGAAGCGTATCCTTATTATTGCAGCTGTGTTATTGCTTGGGCATCCGGCGTTCGGCGCGACATTGTATGACTTCGAGCCGGGCGTCGACAGCTG
>JBAZFE010000070.1:0-7090 GCA_041653555.1 Candidatus Omnitrophota bacterium | reverse complement strand
ATCCTTGCCGCCGCTATGGACGGCGTCGTGGACGTAAAGTTCGCGATAGCGATGGGCAAGGTCGGAGGCGTAGCGGTATTGAACCTTGAAGGCGTCCAGACCAGGTACGAAGACCCGGATGAGGTCCTCGAGCAGCTCGTAAGGGCGGACCCCGACAAAGCCACAGAGATAATCCAATCTATATACACTAAACCTATCCAGGAAAAACTTGTCGAAAAGAGAATTCGCCAGATAAAGGATGCGGACGTGCCTGCCGTTGTCAGCGCCATACCGCAGCGCGCGGAGAGGTTCGGCCAGATAGCGCAGGCTGCAGGCGCCGATATCTTCGTGATACAATCGACGGTGAGCACCGTGAAACATCTCTCGAAGGAATACAAGGCCCTCGATATCAAGAAATTCTGCAAGTCGATCAAGGTGCCCGTGATCGTAGGCAACTGCGTCAGCTATGAAGTCGCACTGGACCTCATGAACAGCGGAGCGTCCGCGATACTCGTAGGCATAGGTCCCGGGGCCGCATGCACCACAAGGGGCGTGCTCGGCATCGGCGTGCCGCAGGTGACGGCGACCGTCGACTGCGCGGCTGCGCGTGACACGTTCTTCAAAAAGACAAAGAAATATATCCCGATAATCACGGACGGCGGAATGAGGGCCGGCGGAGACATCTGCAAAGCGTTCGCCTGCGGTTCGGACGCCGTCATGGTGGGTTCGGCGTTCGCGAGGGCGGTAGAAGCGCCCGGCCGCGGATACCACTGGGGAATGGCCACTCCCCACGCGAACCTTCCGCGCGGGACAAGGATACATGTCGGCACGACCGGAACGCTGGAAGAGATACTTTTCGGGCCGGCCAGGTTCGATGACGGTTCGCAGAACCTGATGGGCGCGCTCCAGACATCGATGGGCTCGGTCGGCGCAAGGGATATCAAGGAATTCCAGAAGACAGAGATAATCATAGCTCCGTCCATCAGGACGGAGGGAAAGATCTTCCAACAGGTCCAAAGAGTGGGAATGGGCAAATAGATTATGCAGCAAGAAGTTGTGCTTGTCCTGGACTTCGGCTCGCAGTATAACCAGCTGATTGCCCGCCGTGTAAGGGAGAACAGGGTATTCTCGAGGATCGTCCCCCATAATATCACGGCATACGAGATACGCAAGCTGGCGCCCAAAGGCATCATACTCTCAGGCGGTCCCGCCTCCATTTACGGCCGCAAGTCGCCAAAACCCAGGAAAGAGATATTCGAGCTCGGTATACCTGTCCTCGGTATCTGCTACGGCATGCAGGCGATGGCGCATATGCTGGGCGGCAAAGTGACCAAGGCGGATAAGCGCGAATACGGCCACGCCGAACTCCTGATAGATGACAGTTCGGACCTATTTTCGGAAATAGACGATAAGGCCATCTGCTGGATGAGCCACGGAGATTACGTATCGCAGCTGCCTCCGGGTTTCAGGAAGATCGCGCACACATCAAATACCGAATTTGCCTCTATCGCGGATACCGGCCGCGGCCTCTACGGCGTACAGTTCCATCCTGAGGTCGCGCATACGCCGAAGGGCGGCAGGATGATCTCGAATTTCCTGTTCAAGATCTGCCGCTGCGAGGGCAGTTGGACCGCGCAATCATTCATCGAAGACACCGTCCGGACGATAAGGGAGGCCGTGGGCAAGGATAAGGTCGTGTGCGGCCTTTCGGGCGGGGTGGATTCATCCGTCGCCGCCGTACTCTTGCATAAGGCCATAGGCAAACAACTCATCTGCATATTCATAAATAACGGCGTCCTGAGAAAAGGGGAGGCCGGCCGCGTCATAAAGACATTCAAGAAGCATTTCCATATTAACCTCAGATATGTGGACGCAGAAACCCGGTTCCTGAAGAAATTGAAGGGCGTCACCGACCCTGAGAAGAAAAGAAAGGTGATCGGGCACGAATTCATACGGGTCTTCGAGGATGAAGCAAAGAAATTGGGCAAGGTAGCTTACCTCGCCCAAGGCACGCTCTATCCGGATGTAATAGAATCGAAGTCCGCGTTCGGCGGGCCGTCCGCTACGATAAAATCGCACCATAATGTCGGCGGTTTGCCGCTGAAGATGAAGTTCAAGCTGGTCGAGCCGCTGCGCGAGCTGTTCAAGGATGAGGTCAGGCTTGTCGGCAAGGCGATGGGGATGTCGGACGAAATAACCCTGCGCCAGCCGTTCCCTGGCCCTGGGCTCGCGATAAGGGTCATAGGCGACATAACCAAAGAGCGGCTTGACATATTAAGGGAATCCGACGTCGTGGTCATAGAAGAGATCAAAGCGGCCGGATTTTACAGGGAAGTCTGGCAGTCGTTCGCAGTGCTGCTGCCTATAAAGACCGTCGGCGTGATGGGCGACGAGAGGACCTATGAGAACGTAATAGCGCTGCGCGCCGTGACAAGCGCGGACGGCATGACGGCCGACTGGGCGAAATTACCATACGACCTTCTCGGCAGGATCTCTAACAGGATAATCAACGAGGTTAGGGGCGTCAACAGGGTAGTCTACGACATAAGCTCCAAGCCTCCTTCCACGATAGAATGGGAATAAAATGCAGCATTCGCATTTTGTCCATCTGCACGTCCATACGCAATTCAGCCTTCTTGACGGTGCCTGCAAGATACCGGAACTCATAGCACTCGCCAGGGAATACAGGATGCCGGCGGTAGCGCTGACCGACCACGGCAATATGTTCGGCGCTATCGAGTTCTATATCGAGGCGATGAAGAACGGCATAAAACCGATCATCGGCTGCGAGGTATACGTCGCTCCGGGCTCACGCCTGGACAAATCGGCCTCGGTCAACGAGGAATCCGCCTACCACCTGATACTCCTGTCAAAGGACGAGGAAGGCTACCGGAACCTCATGAAGCTCGTCTCCGCCGGATACCTCGAGGGGTTCTACTACAAACCCCGCGTGGACAAGGAACTGCTTGCCAGGTATTCAAAGGGACTGATCGCGCAGTCAGCCTGCCTTCAGGGAGAGATACCCTACCTCATCGTGAGGGGAAGATACGAGGAGGCAAAGGCCGTCGCGGGCCGGTATAAGGACATCTTCGGCCCCGGCAATTTTTACCTTGAACTGCAGAAGAACCTGATCCCCGAACAGGAGATCGCGAACGCCGGCCTGTTGAAGCTCGCTAAAGAACTCGATATACCGCTCGTGGCTACCGGCGACGTCCACTACCTGCGCAAGAGGTCCTCCCGCGCGCATGAAAGCTTGCTCTGCATACAGACCCAGACCACCCTAAACGACCCGGACCACATGAAGTTCTCCACGGATGAGTTCTATTTCAAATCCTCGGAGGAATTCAAGGAGATGTTCTCGGACGTGCCGCAGGCTATCTCCAATACTATAGAGATAGCCGAGAAATGCAATCTTGAGCTCGATTTCAATAAGACACACCTGCCGCAATTCACGCCTCCGGAAGGAAAGTCCCGCGAGGAGCACCTGAATGACCTTGTCGAGGCGGGCCTTAATAAACGCTACGAAAAAATAGACAAGGTGATACGCGACAGGGTGGACCACGAACTGAATATAATCAAGAAGACGGGGTTCACGAGCTACTTCCTTATCGCGTGGGACTTCATCAACTACGCTAAATCCAAGGGCATACCCGTCGGCCCCGGAAGGGGTTCCGCGGCCGGAAGCGTCGTCAGCTACTCGCTCGGCATCACTGACCTTGACCCGATAAAGTATGACCTGATATTCGAGCGCTTCCTGAACCCGGACCGCGTAAGCCTCCCGGATATCGACATTGATTTCTGTTACGAGAGAAGGGGCGAGGTCATAGAGTACGTCACCGAGAAATATTCCAAGGAAAACGTCGCGCAGGTCATCACGTTCGGTACGATGAAGGCGCGCGGCGTCATCAGGGACGTCGGGCGGGTCATGGGAATAAGCTACGGCGACGTCGACAGGATAGCCAAGCTCGTACCCGAGGAGCTCGGGATCACGCTCGAGAAGGCGCTGAAGGTAGAGCCGGAGCTGCGCAATATGTACAAGAGCGACCCGCAGATGAAACAGCTCATAGACATATCGACCGAATTGGAGGGGTTGAACCGCCACGCGTCGACGCATGCCGCAGGCGTCGTGATATCCGACCTGCCTCTGACCGACTACGTCCCGCTCTTCAAGACAAGCGAGGGCCAGCTCTCGACCGGATACGAAATGAAGTCCCTCGAGAAGATAGGCCTTCTCAAAATGGATTTCCTGGGGCTCAGGACGCTTACCGTCGTCGACGAGACGGTCAAGATCATCAAGAGGACGAAGGGCCTCGTGCTCGATATAGACAACATCCCGCTCGACGACCCGAAGACCTACGAGCTCCTGTCCAACGCGGAATCATTGGGTATATTCCAGCTTGAAAGTTCCGGCATGCGCGATATTCTCAACAAGCTGAAACCGACTACTTTCGAGGACATCATAGCCATCCTCGCGTTGTACCGCCCGGGCCCTATAGGAAGCGGCATGGTGGAAGATTTCATAAAGAGGAAGCACGGCGAGATACCGATCAAATACGACCATAAGATGCTGGAGCCCATACTGAAGGAGACGTACGGGACCATAATCTACCAGGAGCAGGTAATGCGCATCGCGTCGTCGCTCGCGGGATTCACGATGTCCCAGGCCGATTCGCTCAGGCGCGCGATGGGAAAGAAGATCCCGGAAGAGATGGAACAGGCCCGTTCGAACTTCCTGAACGGCACATCGAAGAACGGCATAGACAAACGCACCGCGGAAAAGATATTCAACCTCATAGAATATTTCGCCGGTTACGGCTTCAATAAATCGCACTCGACCGCGTACGCGCTTATCTCGTACAGGACGGCCTACCTGAAGGCGAACTATCCTGTCGAATTCATGAGCGCGCTGATGACATCAGAACGCGATAATATCGACAAGGTCGCATTCTATATCGAGGAATGCGTGAGGATGAAGATACGGATACTTCCTCCGAGCATAAACGAAAGTTTTTCGAAATTCACGGTCGTAGGCGATTCGATAAGGTTCGGCCTCGGCGCGGTAAAGAACGTCGGCCAGGGAGCTATCGATTCGGTAGTCAACGCGAGGGGCGTGTCGGGCAAGTTCAAGAACCTCTACGACTTCTGCGAACGCGCGGACCTGAGGCTGGCGAACAGGAAGGTGCTGGAAAGCCTCATAAAATGCGGAGCGTTCGACGAATTCAGCCTCCACAGGTCGCAGCTTACGGTGATGCTCGATGACTGCCTTGAATGCGGTGCGAATTCGCACAGGGAAAGGGCCAGCGGCCAATCGACCTTCTTCGAGGAGTTCGGCGCGCATTCAAAAGCCCACACGACCAGGAGGCATGAAGTGCCGAAGATCCCGGAATGGCCCGAGAGCCAGCTCCTGGCCTTCGAGAAGGAGATGCTCGGATTCTATGTCACCGGCCATCCGCTTGCCAAATACGAGAAACTCATACGTTCCTATTCGACCTGTTCCGTGAAAGACCTCGGGAAGAGGAGGTCGGATGAGGAGATAAACCTCGGCGGCATAATATCGAAGCTAAAATTCACCATAACCAAGGCCAAGAGCGAGAAGATGGCCATCATGAGCATCGAGGACCTGACCGGGGCGGTGGAGGTCCTTGTCTTCCCGAAGGCATTCGCCAATACGGAAAAATACATTAAGAAGGACGCGATAGTCTGCGTAAAGGGAAAGCTGAACCTCAGGGAAGACAGGCCTAAGATAATGGCGAACGATATCATCCCTCTGGATGAAATCCAGAGAAAATATACCCAGGCGATAATAATAAGCCTGGACGCCGGGATAGGCGAAGAATCGATGAACAGGCTAAAGACCGTCCTCGAATCCCACCCGGGGACAGCTCCTGTATACCTGCACTTCAAGATGGCCGATGGCAAACGGTTCGAGATCTCGGTCGAGGATAAGCTGAAGGTCGAACCCTCCGACAGCCTGACCACGGAGATCGAAAGGCTGTTAGGCGACGGCGTCGTGTCATTCAAGACTTGACAAAGTGCCTCATTACTAACTATAATAGTAATAGTAATTTACGGATACTTTGTAATAATCCCTAAGGAGGCCCTATATGACAAAAAAAGAGATCGTGCTGCAAATTGCCAACGAAACAGGCCTGAAGCAGGTAGACGTCAAGCTGATCGTGCAGCGTACGCTGGATATGATCGTCGAGGCGCTGTCCAATAACGAGACTGTCGAGCTCAGGAATTTCGGGATATTCAAGGTCAAATCCAGGCGTGGAAGGACAGGACGGAACCCGAGGACCGGAGTAACGGTACCCGTACCGCCCAAAAAAGTGGCAGTCTTTAAACCCGGGCTTATTATGAAACAAAAGGTCAGGTAACCGGCATACACCCGCCGAGCATCCCTTTATGAGAGAACAAGTTAGGGCATTGCGGGGGACTAAAGATCTCCTGCTGAAAGAAGCGAAATTATGGACGACCCTTGAGGCGAAAGCCAGGGCCGTCTTCGGTGCTTTCGGATATATGGAAATACGCACCCCGGTAATAGAGGAATCGTCTTTATTCGTGCGTTCCCTGGGCGAAGGCACCGATATAGTCGAGAAACAGATGTTCACCTTTATCGACCGCGGCGAGCGGTCGATAACGCTGCGGCCGGAAGCTACGGCATCGGTCGTCAGGGCTTACCTCGAGAACAACCTCGTAAACGAGATGGGCTTCGCGAAATTATTCTACATGGGCCCGATGTTCAGGGCCGAAAGGCCCCAGGCCGGCAGGATGCGGCAATTCCACCAGATAGGCGTGGAAGCAATAGGTTCCCAGAGCCCGCACCTGGATGCCGAGGTAATAGCCCTTATGGCAGGCCTGCTGGATTCCCTTGGGGTGAACGGATACAATATAAAGATAAATTCCCTTGGCTGCCCTAAAGACAAGATAGCGCTGGCTGACGGCCTGCGCGCGGCCCTTTCGAATAACCTGGACAGACTATGTGACGATTGCAAGGTCCGCTATGAAAAGAATATTTTGCGCGTTCTCGACTGCAAGAATGAATCATGCAGGAATTCCGTCAGGAAGATATTTAAGGGTACGGGGGAATGCCTTTGCGCCGAATGCGCTT
>JBAZFE010000069.1:0-7203 GCA_041653555.1 Candidatus Omnitrophota bacterium | reverse complement strand
TGCTCAGGCAGATCGTCATGGCCGCGGTCAAGGTCGTCTTGCCGTGGTCGACGTGGCCGATTGTACCTACGTTAAGATGCGGCTTGTTGCGTACAAATTTTTCCTTTGCCATGGGGATATCCTCCTTATGATTTCGTCGCGGATGCTACAATTTTATCCGCTATTAGTTTCGGAACTTCCGAATAGCACGAAGGTTCCATTGTATATGTTCCACGGCCCTGTGTCAAGGATCTTAAGGCCGATGCGTATCCGAACATCTCCGCCAGTGGGACCGTGCCCGCGAGCACTTTCGCGTTCGCCCTCTGGTTAATAGAATCTATCTTAGCCCTGCGTGAGTTCAAGTCTCCGATGACCACACCCATGAACTCGTCAGGGATCGTAACCTCAATCTCCATTATGGGTTCGAGTAATACGGGATGGCCCAGTTTCAGGCCGGCTACGAAGCCCATGGAACCCGCTGTCTTGAACGCCATTTCGGAGGAGTCAACCTCGTGGTATGAACCGTCCACGAGCGTGACCTTTACGTCGATCACCGGATAACCCGCGAGCGCGCCGCTCTTCGATGCCATTATTACGCCGTTCTTTACGGCCGGTATATATTCCTTCGGTATCGATCCGCCGACGATCTTATTAACAAATGTTATGCCGGAATTCGGCTCGCCCGGTTCCATGTCCAGGACGCAATGGCCGTACTGGCCGCGGCCGCCGGACTGGTGAACGAACCTGCCGACGCTGTGCGACGGTTTCCTGACGGTCTCTTTGTAAGCGACCTGCGGCTTACCGACATTCGCCTCGAGCTTGAACTCCCTCATCATCCTGTCGACGATGATCTCGAGGTGCAGCTCACCCATACCGGATATTACGGTCTGCCCCGTCTCGTTATTATAGTTGACCCTGAACGACGGGTCCTCTTCCATAAATTTATTGAGCACCATTCCGAGCTTATCCTGGTCCGCCTTTGTCGACGGCTCGATAGCAAGCGAAACTACGGGCTCCGGGAAATGCATGGATTCAAGCGTGATAGGATGCTCCTCATCGCATATCGTATCCCCGGTCTTTGTATCCTTGAGCCCGACCGCTGCCGCTATCTCGCCCGCGTATACGGTCTCGACGATCTCCTGTTTGTTCGCGTGCATACGGACTATCTTGCCGACGCGTTCCTTCACGTCCTTATTCGAATTATATATATATGAACCGGACTGAAGCGTCCCGGAATATACCCTGAAATATGTGAGCTTACCGACATAGGGATCCGACATGATCTTGAAAGCAAGCGCGCAGAACGGCTCGGAATCCGATGTCGGCCTTTCTTCATGCTGGCCGCTCTCCGGGTTCAGGCCCTTCATCGCGGGCACATCCATCGGGCTCGGAAGGTAATCGCAGACCGCATCTAGCATCGGCTGGACGCCTTTGTTCCTGAACGAGGTGCCGCATACCACAGGCACGATCGCGTTCTTTATCGTGGCTTTCCTCAAGGCGACCTTTATCTCTTCCTTTGTCGGCTCCTGGCCGTGGACGAATTTCTCCATCAGCACGTCGTCAACTTCCGCGATCTTCTCTATCATATGCGCGCGGTACTCTTTCGCCATCGAAAGCAGGTCCGCGGGAATATCCTCTATCTGGAACTCGATCCCTTTAACGTCATCGTACTTTACGGCCTTCATCTCGACGAGGTCGACAACACCCTTGAAATTCTCTTCGCTGCCATACGGTATCTGTATCGGTACCGGGACGGCGCCCAGCCTTTCTATCATCTGCTTGACTGTCCCGAAGAAATCAGAGCCGGTCCTGTCCATCTTGTTTATGTAAGCGATCCTCGGTACCTTATACCTGTCGGCCTGGCGCCAGACCGTTTCCGACTGGGGCTCGACGCCGCCGACCGCGCAGAACACAACGACCGCGCCGTCGAGGACTTTGAGCGAACGCTCGACCTCTACGGTAAAATCAACGTGTCCGGGTGTATCGATAAGATTCAGGCGCACGTCCTTCCAGAAGCAAGTCGTGCTGGCGGATGTTATCGTGATGCCGCGTTCCTGCTCCTGCGCCATCCAGTCCATCGTCGCGGTGCCTTCGTCGACACTGCCTATCTTATGGACTACGCCCGTATAAAACAACACCCTCTCGGACGTCGTGGTTTTTCCGGCATCTATATGGGCTATAATGCCTATATTTCTTGTCTTCTCTAAGGAATACTCTCTTGCCATTTTATTTTTATACGTTTCCTGTGTTGTTTGGGCCATCTTCCATCACATTACCATCTAAAGTGGCTAAAGGCCTTGTTGGCTTCGGCCATCTTATGGATGTCCTCGCGCTTCTTTACGGCTGTTCCCGTATTGTTGTATGCGTCTATCAACTCGGCAGCGAGTTTCTGCTGCATCGGCTTACCCTTGCGGGCCCTTGCGAAATCCCTTAACCATCTCATCGCAAGCGATATGCCCCTGTCCTGGCGGACTTCGATCGGCACCTGGTACGTCGCGCCGCCGACCCTTCTCGATTTAAGCTCGACCAGCGGCCTTATGTTATCAAGGGCCTTCTGGAAGGTCTCGAGCGGTTCCTTGCCGACCTTCTTCGCGGCTTCCGCGAACGCGCCATAGACGATCTTCTCGGAAGTGGACTTCTTTCCGCACTGCATCATCATGTTAATGAACTTCGAGACCACCTTCGACTTGTATTTCGGGTCCGGTAAAAATTGCCTCTCTTCAGCTTTGCGTCTTCTCATATTTTATATGACCTTACTTGGGCATCTTCGCGCCGTACTTCGAGCGCGATTTCTTCCGCTGGTTAACGCCCGCGGCATCCAAGGTCCCGCGGACAATGTGATATCTGACACCTGGAAGGTCTTTTACCCTTCCGCCCCTGACCAATACTATGGAATGCTCCTGGAGGTTGTGCCCCTCTCCGGGAATATAGGCCGTTACCTCTACGCCGTTAGTCAACCTCACCCTCGCGATCTTCCTTAAAGCTGAGTTAGGTTTCTTCGGGGTCATCGTCTTGACCTGAAGGCACACGCCGCGTTTCTGCGGGCACTTCTTCAGGGCCGGCGATTTAGTCCTCTTCTTCTTCTGTTCCCTACCATGTCTAATTAGCTGCGAGATCGTTGGCATTTAAGCTCCTGATTACAGATTTTTTCCGACTTCAGTGTTGCGGTGCGTCTCAAAACCCGTTCCTGCGGGTATGAGATGTCCCATGATGACATTCTCCTTCAAGCCCCTGAGATCATCGTGCTTACCGCTGGCTGCTGCGTCGGTAAGTACCCTCGTCGTCTCCTGGAAGCTCGCTGCCGAGATGAAGCTTTCGGTAGAGAGGGCGGCCTTCGTAATGCCCAAAAGCATCTGGGTCGCGCTGGCGGGCTTTCCGCCTTTCTTCTTCGTACGCTCATTCTCCTCGGTAAACTTGAACTTATCTATCTGCATTCCGACGAGGAAATCGGTATCGCCCTGCTCGTCTATCCTGACCTTCTTGAGCATCTGGCGGACGATGACCTCGATATGCTTGTCATTTATCTTGACTCCCTGGAACCTGTAGACTTCCTGGATCTCGTTTACGAGGTATTCCTGGAGTTTCTTATCTCCCGAGACTCGAAGGATATCCTGCGGGACTACAGGCCCGTCGATAAGCTGCTGGCCGGCGTATACCTTATCGCTCTTGTACACGTTAAGGTGCTTGCCATGCGGTATCAGGTATTCCTTCTTCATGTTCGTCTGCGGATTCTTCACAACGACGCGGCGCTGGCCCTTCTTAGACGGCCCGAATTCCACGACACCGTCGATCTCGCTTATTATAGCCGGATCCTTGGGCCTGCGGGCCTCGAACAACTCCGCAACCCTCGGCAAACCTCCGGTGATGTCTTTCGTCTTGATGGTCTTACGGGGCGTCTTAGCTATCAGGTCGCCGCCGAGGACCTTCTGTCCGTCCTTGACCACGATGTGCGCGCCGGACGGGATCGAATAGAGCGCCTGTACCTCGTCCTTGTGGTCGAGTATGACTATCTGGGGATGGTACTCACCCTTATGCTCTATGACGACCCTTTCGGTAAGGCCGGTCGCTGAATCGACCTCTTCCCTGATCGTGTGGCCTTCCTTTATATCTTCGTAACGCACTTTACCCGTGACTTCGGTGAGGATCGGGACCGTGTACGGGTCCCACTTGACGAATATCTCGTCCTTTGCGACCTTCTTCTCCTCGCCGACGGTCAACAGCGCGCCGTGCGGTACCGTATATCTTTCAAGTTCGCGGCCCGTCTCGTCATTGATCGAAACCTGGCCGTTCCTGTTCAGTACGACAAAACCCTTTTCCTTCTCGGCGATCTTCAGGCTGTGGTACTTAACGGTACCCTTGTTCTTCGCCTTTATGAAGGACTGCGCGACGACACGGTAAGCCGTACCGCCGATATGGAACGTCCTCATCGTCAGCTGCGTACCGGGCTCGCCGATCGACTGCGCGGCTATGATGCCTATCGCCTCGCCCAGCTCGACCATCCTGCCGTTAGCGAGGTTGCGCCCGTAGCACTTCGCGCAGACACCGTGCCTTGATTCGCAGGTCAATACCGACCTGATGCGTATCCTCTCGATGCCGGCCTGCTCTATCCTATCGGCGGCGTCTTCGGTGATCTGCTCTCCGGCAGCGACGATGACCTCGTCGGTAATAATATCAACTATATTGTCAAGCGCCACCCTTCCGATGATCCTCTCCTTAAGCGAGACTACGACTTCGTCGCCTTCGATTATCGCGCTTACGAAGATACCGTTAAGGGTGCCGCAATCATCCTCGTTAATTATGACGTCCTGCGCCACGTCGACGAGCCTCCTGGTCAGGTAACCGGAATCTGCCGTCTTCAGGGCGGTATCAGCAAGGCCTTTCCTGGCGCCGTGCGTAGAGATGAAGTACTCGAGCACCGTCAAGCCCTCGCGGAAATTCGCGGTGATCGGGCTTTCGATGATCTCACCCGACGGCTTGGCCATAAGGCCTCTCATGCCGGCAAGCTGCCTGATCTGCTGTTTAGAACCGCGCGCGCCTGAATTCGCCATCATCAATATCGGGTTGAACTGGTCGAGCTCTTCGAATATCTTGTCCGAGATCCTGTCCGTCGTCGTAGTCCAGATGTCGATGACGTTGTTGTATCTTTCACCGTCGGTAATAAGGCCTTTCCTGTACTGGCCCTCGATGTGCAGGACTTCCGCGCGGGCTTCCTTGATGAGCTTGTCCTTGTCCTTCGGGATATGCAGGTCGTCGACGGCGATGGAGATGCCTGCGATCGTCGCGTACTCGAAGCCCAGCCTCTTGAGCTTGTCGAGGATCTCGACGGTCACGTTGTGCCCGAACTGCTTATGTATACCGGATATGACGCCGTTGAGCGCCGCTTTGCTCATAGGGGCGTTCACGAATTCAAACTCCGCCGGGAATACGTTATTGAATATTACGCGTCCGACGGTCGTGTCCACCAACTTCCCGTTTATCCTTACCTTCACTTTAGAGTGAAGGGCTACCTGGTCGTCCTCAAAAGCTATGACCGCTTCTTCCTTGTCGCTGAAGACCTTGCCTTCGCCCTTCGCGTGTTCCTTGTCCTTCGTGAGATAGAAGCATCCGAGGACGATATCCTGCGTCGGCGTCGTGATCGGGTTGCCGTTCGCGGGCGAAAAGATGTTATTGGTCGAAAGCATCAGCAGGCGCGATTCCATCTGCGCTTCTATGGAAAGCGGCACATGCACGGCCATCTGGTCACCGTCGAAATCGGCGTTGAAGGCGGTGCAGACGAGCGGATGTATCCTTATGGCCTTGCCTTCGATGAGTATCGGCTCGAACGCCTGGATGCCGAGCCTGTGAAGCGTCGGCGCGCGGTTAAGCAGCACCGGATGCTCCTTTATTACCTCATCGAGGATATCCCATACCTCGAGGCGCGCCTTCTCGACCATCTTCTTCGCGCTCTTGATCGTATGGACAAAACCCTGTTCCCTTAATTTCCTTATGATGAACGGCTCGAAAAGCTCAAGCGCCATCTTCTTCGGCAAACCGCACTGGTGCAGCTTCAATTCCGGGCCTACGACTATTACGGAACGGCCGGAATAATCAACTCTCTTACCGAGAAGGTTCTGGCGGAAACGTCCCTGCTTGCCTTTCAGCATATCGCTGAGCGACTTCAGCGGACGGTTCCCGGGGCCGAGTACCGGCCTTCCGTGGCGGCCGTTATCGAACAACGCGTCGACGGCCTCCTGGAGCATCCTCTTCTCGTTCCTTATTATGATCTCGGGCGCTTTCAGCTCGAGCAATTTCTTAAGGCGGTTATTCCTGTTGATGACCCTCCTGTAGAGGTCATTCAGATCGCTGGTCGCGAACCTTCCGCCGTCAAGCGGGACGAGCGGACGCAGGTCAGGCGGCAGTACCGGCACTATATCCATGATCATCCAATCCGGCTTGTTGCCCGATTTCCTGAAATTCTCGACTATCTTCAAGACCTTCGCGATCTTCTTCTGGGATTGCTCGGCCTTGGCTTTCTTGAGGTCCGCGTGCAGCTTGACGGACATCTTGTCGAGGTCGAGCTCGTTTATGAGCTCCCTTATGGCCTCGGCGCCCATCTTCGCGGTGAACTTGTGGCCGTATTTATCAAGGGCTTCCTGGTACGCCTCTTCCGTCAGCAGCTGCTTCTTCTTGAGCTGCGACTCGCCCGGATCCGTCACGATGTATTCCTCGTAATAGAGTATCCTCTCGAGGTCGCGCAGGTTCAGGTCCAGAAGGGCGCCCATCCTGCTCGGCATGGCCTTGAAGAACCAGATATGCGATACCGGGGCGGCTAATTCTATATGACCCATCCTCTCGCGCCTTACCTTCGAGAGCGTGACCTCTACGCCGCACCTGTCGCAGATTATGCCCTTATATTTGATCCTCTTGTATTTTCCGCAGTTGCACTCCCAGTCCTTCGTGGGGCCGAATATCTTCTCGCAGAAGAGGCCGTCTTTTTCCGGCTTCAGCGTCCTGTAGTTGATCGTCTCGGGCTTCTTGACCTCGCCGCGCGACCATGAACGTATGATCTCGCCGGAGGCTATCTTGATGCTGATCATGTCAAAAGCCGCGGGCTCTTCCAGGCCCTTCTCTCTGGGCCTCAGGAAAGCGTCGTCCTTCTTCGCTGATGCTTTGGCTGCTTGGAGGATATCGTTATTCATATTATTTTTTCTTCTCCGTCCTGACATCAAGACACAGGCTCTGAAG
>JBAZFE010000068.1:0-7264 GCA_041653555.1 Candidatus Omnitrophota bacterium | reverse complement strand
TATCGGGAACGCACTTCAGGAACTCCGGCCCTTCCGATTCGAAGAAATGCGATATGAGGCTCAATACCCCGTATTTCTTCGTGACCGAACCGTCCTCGTTTATCGGAGATGAATCGGGATACGGCCTCGCATGCTGGCTGTCTATCGATTCATCCCACGAATCGGTATTTACCGCCGTGTAGACGTTGAAGCCGGTCGCGCCGTTCGCGATGGCCAGCATCGTCTCGAACGTGCAGACCGCCGGGTATTGGAAATGGTAATCGTAGAGCTTCGAGAACCCCCAGTTCTCCTCGAAATTTATTCCCCTGCTGCGTTTAGACAGGATGCTGTAGCGGTCGAACGACGAACGGTCCTCGGAGACCGGCCTGAGCCAGTTCGTAAAACCGTAATCTATGCCCGGCCAGTTCTCCGGGATGACGCGCGTGAGCCAGTGGTCGAGGTTCCTGCCTTCCGTAGGCGGGTTTATATTAATGACTACCGGAAGCTTCCCGCGGACGACCTCGGAGAACTCAGTATATATGATCCTCATGTATTCCGACTGCCAGCGCGACCAGTCGAGGTAATCATTCAGGTCGGAAAGCTTCTTTATAGTGTAGAGCCTCCTCGGCGCCCTGACGTCCTTACGCTTCGCGAATTTCTTGTACAGCTCGAGTGCGGAATCAGAATAATCGTAATCCGTTATCGGCGCGGGGCCGTTGGAATAGAGCCCTTCATTGCAGACCTGGACCGCGATGATATTCCCGTCCGGGTATATGTTCCCTTTTATCAGGTTATCATACACGAGCCTGTACCATTGTTTCGTCATCGCCTTGAATTTGGGGCACAACGGCGCCGGCATCGGCCTGCCGTACGTACCGGCCTTGCGGAACGGATCGAGCATCGGCTCTCCCTTGCTGTTCGGGAAAGTCTCTATCCCCGAACCCTTCTCGGCGGCCGCCCAGTCGGGAAGCCCGCCGAACGTCAGCTCGGCGTGTATGAAAGGGCCGGGCTTGACGACTGCCCACAGGCCGTTCTTCCGGCACATCTCCAGGAACAGCTTCACGTTCCGGTTCGGCTGTGTGCTGCCGTCAAAATCGTACATGAAGACGCCCGCCTCTTCACGCATATGATGGCGCCACGGGGTATAAAAGGTCACCGCGTCTATGCCGGCATCCTTTATCTTCCTGAGCCGGTCGTCCCAATTATCCGCGTTGTCGCGGTAATACGGGTAGTCCGCCGTTATCAGGAACACGGGCTCCTTGCCCAGATAAAATATGCCTTCCCTTATTTCAGCTTTGTTTGTCATTTTACCTTTAGCCTGCCCCATTGGGTCGCATCATCCTCCTGTTTGCCTGACCACATTATATGCCGCCATTCGCCATTCGCGCTGTCCTTATCCGTTATAGAGAAGTTCACGCCGAGGACCTTGCCTTCCTGTAATTCGAGCCCGTTGACCGCGCTGATAGGTATCGCCGCCTCGACCGAATATCCGCGCTTCTTCGGGTCGGACGATATTTTCGAAGCGGCCCTTATCGCGTCGGCAAGCGGCCTCGTGTTGATATTCCTGTATACATATACGCCCGCTTTCCCGTCTTTGGTGAGGGGCGCTATATTTATCTGGTAGCATCCCGGGTTAAACGGCATATTATTGAAGGCATCGGCGTCCCCCTTCGCGTCTATCCATAATTCTACGCCGTCATCGCGCCATATGTCCACCCCGCTCTGGTTCCCCATCACGAGGTCGTCATCCACCGCCGCCGCGAGATAAAGGTTCTCCTTGTCATAAAGCATGTAGAACTTCGCCGAACCCTTATCGACCGAAGCGGCCTGGCTGCCGCTGAGATCCGGTATATACCATTCCGAAAGGTCGCCGTCCACCTTTATGTGCTGCCTTGCCTTTTTCAGGACGATCTCCTTGCGCGTAAAACCTATCGCCGCCGGGATCGTGTCCGCGAGGACCGCCTTCTTGCCGCTCGCGGCCTTCATCTCCGACTGGGTTATCTTTACTGCCATATCCCTCTTGAAGGCAGGCAATATTATATCAAGGCCGTTGTCGTCGGATGTTATCTCCCTCTTTTCGACGATAACCCCTTTCCATGTATCCCAGAACTCGGCCGAATATTTTCCCTTGTCCATCCAGTTGATCCTAAGGGCCGCGTCGTTCACAAATGGAGGCTCGGGCCTGCCCGCCTCATACTTCGTCCATTTCGGGTCGAATACCCACACAAAGCCTTCCTTGTTGTTCATCAGGCCTATGGCGAACAGCGGGGACATGAGCCCGTCAACCTCAGCGAGAATACGCGCCGTGGAAGTCCTGTAGCCCTTCCCGCGCCTGTCGACGCCCTTATTGAACTCGTTCAGGGACGCCCAATGGTAATACATCTTCTTCGGATGTATATAGCTGTCCCACCACCACGGCATCGCGCTGCCTCCGCAGGCCAGCATATATTCGGCCCAAAGCGCGGAATGCAGGTATGCGCCGTCGGCGTCTTTCTTGTCCACGCCGTCGGAAGAATCGGTGCCTATCTCCCCCATAAAATACGGCTTATCGAACCGGTCCATGAGCCTGTACGCGCCTATTACCGCGGATACGACATCCTGCGTATACATATGGAACTGCGTGAAATCTATATCCGGGATCTCCCAGACCTTCCCGTTGAAACCGTAGCCGTGGAAGGTGCCGGCGTAGCTCGTAGTTATCAGGTGCTTGTGCGGGTCGACCCCTTTTATGTATGAGGCCATCTCCTTGTGCCATGCGGCGTCCGTCCCCAGGTCGAGGTCATCGACGAAGGTGAGCTCGTTCCAAAGCTCCCACGCCATTATATTGGGGCTGTATCCCCAGCGCGCGATTATGTAGCGCATCCTGTTTTTAAAATGTTTCTTCGCTTCTTCGTTAGTGAAAAAATCCTGCGGGTTTTTGCACGGCCCGCCGTTCTTCATATTATACGGGTTCTCGTCCCACTGCGGATTGACCTTGGTGCTCAGCTGCCCGTGGTGGTTTATGACGAGCTGGAAATAGAGCCCGTATTCCTTCGCGAGGTCGACTATCTTATCGAGCTTTTCGGCCTTCTCTAAGTTATATTTCCCAAGCCCCCTGTATCCGGAGCCCTTCGTCCATTCGAGCCCGGCCTCCCAGTTCGACATCCATACCCTCGTCCAGTTACCGCCGGCTTTCTGTACCTCCGCGAAGTATTTCTTGAAGCCGGGCAGCGAAGCCCAGCAGATATTCTCCCCTATAGGGTAATAGAAACTCCCGTCCGTGAATTCGAAATACTTCGGGTCGGCCTTGCTGACCCTGATGAATCCTTTGGCCTGCGATGCGGCGCATTTGAACGTCTTCGGTGCGGCCTTGTCCTCTTTACCGGACGCCTTGAGCCGCAGGGTGTACGTCCACTCCCCTTCCTCATCCGGGGAGAACCTTATCTTCCATGTAGGGTCGGAATAAAACCCCGGCATGACAAACGTCTTGCCTGAAGGGCCCGTGAATTCCGCAGCCAGGTCGACTTCCTCGGGGTCAAAAGGATTCGTATACGACGCCTCGATGGCAACCGTCAGCTCGAGCTTCTCGAATTTAGGCACCTCGGACAGGTTTTCCGCGACAGAGATGATCTTTGCTTCCGTCTCTGCAGAGACGGAAGCACCTGCCAGGAGAAAAAAAGCTGCCGCTGCCATAATGGTTTTCATCGGGGCCCTTTGCCGTTTTTAGTTAATTAAACCTGATATTATCGATGAAGACCGTAACGCCCTTCATCTTCTTCGGATGCTGGACCAGGATGAAGACCTTGCTTATGTCGCTCCTGTCCGCCAGCGGGACCGAATTCTTCCAGTCGCTCGCCTTGCACTTGAAATCCTTGGCGCCGAGCCCGAACTTTATGTCCTTGTTCCAGCCCTGGTTCAGCAGTTTATTCCCGGATTCGTAATATTCGCCGGCCGTATCGAACGCGATTGCGACCGAGACCCCCGAAGGCGCGTCGGTGTATATGTCCATATACATATCGGCGGTCGAAAGGTCGAGAGCCGCTTCTTTGGATATAACGAACCTGTTCTTCCAGTCCTCTTCCTCGTCCTTCGCGACGGCCTTCAACGACTGTTTGCCTTCCGAAAATTTCTCCGCGCTTATAGTCATTGTAACGCCGCCGACGTTGTTCCAGTTCTCGGCGTTCCAGTCGTTCGCGCCTTCAAAACTTTCATAGACTTTCCCTTCAGCATGAACCGAAGCATACATCAATAACATTGCCGCCGCCATCACCGCCAGAAACGCTGCCTTCCTCATCTTGGTTCCCCCTTATTTTATCCTTATGTTGTCGATATACACGACGTCATTGGCCATCTTCACCGGCCGGTAGACCAGCACGTAGAACTCGCCGATGTTGTTCTTGCCCTCAAGCTCCGCGTTGTATTTCCAGTCGCTTGCCTTGCATTTGTAATCAGGCGAATCCAGGCCGAAGGAGATGTCCCTGTTCCACCCCTTATTGACCTGTTTCCTGCCCGACTCGTAATACACCCAACCCTCACCCGTCCTGAAACCTATCGCTATCTCTATACCGGCGGCCTCCTTATTATAGACGTCGATAAGGACTTCGCTGTTTTTCGATATATCGATCCCGTTGGCTTCCTTGAAAAAGGCGACCTTATTCTTCCAGTCCGTCGCTTCTTCCCTGATTACGACCTTCAGCGCGCCATTCCCCTGCGAGGCGTTCTCGCCGGCCACTTCAAGGTTCACCTGCCCCGTATTCTCCCAATCGACGCCATACCAGTAACTGTTGCCCTCAAATCCCTCAAAGAGGGTCTCGCCGGCCTGCGCGCACGGGGCGCATGATATCGCGGCTGAAGCCGCGGCGGCTGCCGTCATGTACAATAAGGTCCTCATACCGGGTCCCTCTGCTTTATCCTTATGTTGTCTATGAAGACTGTCTCTTCCGATATGACATTCGACGGCCTGTATATCACTATATGCATCTTGGTTATGCTGCTGCGGTCGGGGATCGGATTCTCGAACTTCCAGTCGCTCGCCTCGCATTTGAAATTGTTCCCGGAAAGGCCGAACACAATGTCCTTGTTCCATCCCATCTTCAGCGGCTTCTTCACCGATTCGTAATAAGCGCCCTTATCCCCGGTATCAAAACCGATCGATACCGCCAGCCCGTCGTCGCTGCCGCAGAATATATCCATTGTTATGCTGTCGGACCTCGAGAGGTTAAGATAGCCCTCCCTTGATATGCCGACCTTCTCCCTGTCGGTCTTCTTCTCTCGGTTCATCCTTACCTTCAGGGACTTGGAGCCCTCCGAAGGATTTTCCTTCGATACTTCCATCCGGCCCCTGCCGGAGTTGCGCCATTCGACCATTACCCAGTTGTTCTTGCCCTCAAAACCTTCCCAGACCACGTCTTCCGCAAAAGCCAAAGAACAAAAGACCGCGATCGAAACGCATAGAGCTGCGCGCATTCCCATCACCCGCTCCTCCTGTTACTTGAGCGCCTTGCAGGACTTCCTGACGACGAGCTCCGTCGGCACGACTATCTTCTCGGGGCGCTTGTTGCTGTTCTTTATCCTCTGTATGAGCCTTTTGACGCCGGCCTTGCCCATCTCTTCTTTCTGGACCCTGACGGTCGTGAGCGGAGGATGTATCTGCTGGCTCATGTCTATGTCGTCGAAACCCGCGATGCTTATGTCGTCCGGCACCTTCATGCCCTTGTCCTGTATCGCGGCCATCGCTCGGACCGCCATCAGGTCGTTGCACCCGAATATCGCGGTCGGCATCTTAGGCAGGCGGAACATCTTCTCCATCATTCCGTAACCGTTCCAGAGCAGGCCGGTCTGGACGAAATCCTCCTTGAATTCCAGGCGGTTCTTCTTCAGGGCGGCCTTGTATCCCTCGAACCTCTCCATGAACGACCCGTGCTCGAGCGTCGCGCCGAGGAAACCGATATGCTCATGCCCGAGGTCGGCGAGGTATTTTATCATCTCGCTGGTGCCCTTCGTGTTGTCGGTAACGACGGAATCGAGGCCGGAATCCTCTATGAAATGGTCCACGAGGACTATCGGTATATCTTTTGATTTAAGGTTGGATACGAAGCTGTGGGACATCTCGCCGGTAAGTATCAGGCCGTCGACCTTCCTCTCCTCGATAAGCTTGAACGTCGAGGGGTCGAACATCAGTTTTTCGTCAAGGACCTGGTAGATCAGGTTGTAACCGTGCGCGCGGGCCTCTTCCTCGACTCCGGCGAATACATATGAATAGAACGTGTTGGAGAATATCGGATGGTGCTCGCGGGATATAACGAAACCTATATTGTCGGTCTTAAGCTTCGAGATGCTCCTCGACCCCTGCTCGGGCCCGGAGACGAACGTCCCCTTTCCCGGGATCCTGTAGAGCACGCCCTCGTTGACCAGCTCGAATATCGCCTTGCGGACGGTTATCTGGCTTATGCCGTGCTGTTCGCAGAACTCTTTTTCGGAAGATACGAGCTCCCCCGGTTTCTTCTCGCCGCTCTTGACCTGGTTCTCGATGACCCTCTTGAGCTGCTTATACAGAGGTACGGAGGAGTTCTTCTCGACAGAGTCTTTCATTTTTCCGTCCTTATTTTTGGTAAAATACGGTTAGGATCGATGGCTATATACCTTGGTATACTCGGTTATATTATATATCATAACCCGTATTTGTCAAGGGATGAAATTGCTATTATTAGGTAAGAAAAGAGCTTAATTAATTAGCGGTGCCGTCTCCCCCGAGCACGGCATATAGCCTGACCTGATTAGCCATCTTGACCAGATGTAAAGACGTAAGCTCCTGCTGCGCCCCATATAGGGACCTCTGGGCATCCAGGACGCTAAGGTAGCCGTCGATCCCCTGGTTGTAGCGTTCGCGGGTAAGATCATAGATCTTCTGCGCTGAATCAACGACCGATCTTTGGGCTTCCACCTGCTGGTCGATAGTGCCCATTACGGCAAGGACGTCGGCCACTTCCCTGAATGCCGTCTGGATCGTCATTTCATACTGTACCAGCGTGATATCGCGCTCCGCCTTGCTGACATTGTACGCGGCGCGGATGCGGGTATCAAAGATCGGCATCGCCGCCTGCGAAGCAAAGGTCCAGGTCTTGGAGCTGGAACTGAAAAGATTCGAAAGGTCGCCGCTCGCGCTTCCAACGGCGGTCGTCAGGGATATCTGGGGGAAGAAAGCCGCCCTCGCCGCGCCGATGAAAGCGTAAGAAGCTTTCAACCGGTGTTCCGCGGCCATTATATCCGGCCGGCGCAAAAGCACCCCGGACGACAGGCCCGGGGA
>JBAZFE010000067.1:0-7291 GCA_041653555.1 Candidatus Omnitrophota bacterium | reverse complement strand
TAAAATAGAGGAGGCCTGAGATGGCGGATAAGGAACGGTCGCAGATGCTCGTCCCTATGGTAGTGGAACAGTCAGGGCGCGGCGAGCGGGCGTATGACATCTATTCGAGACTTCTCAAGGACAGGATAATATTCATCGGCACCCCGATCGACGATTACGTTGCTAACCTTATCATCGCGCAGATGCTCTTCCTCCAGATGGAAGACCCCGATAAGGACATAAACATGTATATCAACACTCCGGGCGGCGTAGTCACGGCCGGCCTCGCGATCTATGACACGATCCAGTTCGTGAAGCCCGACGTCTGCACCTATTGCATCGGGCAGGCGACATCGATGGGAGCGATACTGCTGGCCGCCGGCACGAAGGGCAAGAGGCTCGCGCTCCCGAACGCCCGCATAATGATGCACCAGCCATGGGGCGGGACGCAGGGCGCTGCGGCCGACATAAGCATCCAGGCGAAAGAGATATTGAGGATGCGCGACAGGATAGAAGAGCTGCTCGCGAAGCACACGGGCCAGCCGCTTGATAAGATAAAGAAGGACACAGACAGGGACTATTTCCTCAGCGCCGAAGAGGCCAAGGCATACGGCATCGTTGACGAGGTCATAAAAGGAAAGAAGAAGTAGCCTAAGGATCCATGAAAAAAGAAAACCAATCCAAAGATTCCTTACCGCTTTTGCCCTTAAGGGACATGGTCGTATTCCCGTTCATGACCGTCCCGCTGGTCGTGGGCCGCGAGAAGTCTATCGCGGCGGTCGAGGAGTCCTTATCCAAAGATAAGACGATACTGCTCTGCGCGCAGAAGTCGGTCAAGGTCGAAGAGCCCTCCGCCGATGATATATATTCCATCGGCACGGTCGGCCAGATCATCCAGTCCGTAAAGCTTCCCGACGGCTCATACAAACTGCTCGTCGAGGGGCTCTACCGCGCGCGGGTCATCAAGCTCTACGCGTTAGAGGGCTACCTGAACGCGGATATCGAGAACGTCCCGGTTCCCGCGGAGAAGACCATCGAGGTCGAGGCGATGGTGCGTTCCATGGTGAACCAGTTCGAGGAATATGTAAAACTGAACCAGCGTGTGCCTACCGAGGCGTATGCGACCATCGCGAACATAGCGGACCCGGACCAGATGGCCGATACAGCGGCCTCATACCTGACGATGCGCGTCGCCGAGAAGCAGGCGATACTCGAGATACTCGACCCGGTCGACAGGATAAAGAAGCTTACCGAGGTCCTTAATTCCGAGATAGGCATCCTGCAGATAGAGAAGAAGATATCATCGAATGTGCGCAAGCAGATAGAGAAGGCCCAGAAGGAATATTTCCTGCAGGAACAGCTGAAGGCGATCGAGAAGGAGCTCGGGCAGAAGGACGATTACAAGAACGAGCTCGACGAGCTGAAGGACAAGGTCAAGCAGGCCAAGATGCCGAAGGACGCGCAGGAAGTCGCGATGCGCGAGGTCGAAAAACTTTCCAGGATGTACCCGAGCTCTCCCGAAGCTACCGTATCGCGCAATTATATAGACTGGCTTGTGGCTATCCCGTGGTCGGTAAAGACCGAGGATAACCTCGATATAAAGAACGCCGAGAAGATCCTGGCCGAGGACCACTACGGCCTCGATAAGCCGAAGGAGAGGATACTCGAATACCTCGCGGTCCGCAAACTCGTCAAATCCATGAAGGGGCAGATACTCTGCTTCGTCGGCCCGCCAGGTGTCGGCAAGACATCGCTCGCTAAATCGGTCGCGCGCACCCTCGGGCGTAATTTCGTGCGCGTATCGCTCGGCGGCGTCCGCGACGAGGCCGAGATACGCGGCCACCGCAGGACATATATCGGCTCGATGCCCGGCCGCATAATACAATCCATAAGGAAAGCGAAGTCGAAGAACCCCGTCTTCCTTCTTGACGAGGTCGACAAGATGTCGACGGACTTTAGGGGAGACCCCGCGTCCGCGCTTCTCGAGGTCCTTGACCCCGAGCAGAACTCGACGTTCTCCGACCATTATCTCGAGGTAGATTTCGACCTGTCGGATGTCATGTTCATCACGACCGCGAACTTCCAGGATAACATCCCTTTCCCGCTCCAGGACAGGATGGAGATGATAAAGATACCCGGCTATACCGAATACGAGAAAGTTAAGATCGCCCAGGGATTCCTGGTACCGAAGCAGATCAAGGCGAACGGCCTGAAGATAGAAGATATTAAGTTCACGCCGGACGGCATATTACGGATGATAAGAAGGTATACGCGCGAGGCGGGTGTGCGCAACCTTGAGCGCGAGATAGCGCGCGTATGCAGGCGCATAGCGAAAGAGGTCGTTAAGAAAGAGAAGGACCTGAAGATAAGGCTGACCGGCAGCCGCATTGAAAAATATCTCGGCCCGATGCAGTTCACCGAGCCGAAGAAGGAAGAGAAGAACGAGGTCGGCGTCGCCACGGGGCTCGCCTGGACCGAGGCCGGCGGGGACATAATATCGATCGAGTCCACCCTGATGAAGGGCAAGGGCAAGCTTACGCTTACCGGAAAGCTAGGAGAGGTCATGAGGGAATCCGCGCAGGCGGGTTTCAGCTATATACGTTCCCGCGCGAAAGAGCTCGGGATATCAGACGATTTCTACAGGAAGACTGACATACACATACATATCCCCGAGGGAGCCATCCCGAAGGACGGGCCTTCCGCGGGCATAACGATGGCCACGGCGCTGGTCTCGAGCCTCACGAAGACGCCCGTAAAGAAAGACGTCGCGATGACCGGTGAGATAACGCTGCGCGGGAAGGTGCTTCCGATAGGCGGGCTGAAGTCGAAGATACTCGCGGCGCATATGGTCGGCATCAAGACCGTGATAATCCCGAAGGATAACGAGAAAGACCTTATAGAGATACCGAAGAACATACTTAAAGACCTGAAAGTAGTGACCGTAGAGAACATGGACCAGGTCCTGGATATCGCGCTGGAAAAGAAGCGCAGCAGGGCGCCGAAGGCGGCCCCGAAGAAGATCTTCAGGCCCACTATCTATCAACGTTTACCGATCCAAACCTAAACAGGAGGAAGGTGCATGAAAAAGAATTATCTTATGACACCGGGACCCACACCGGTCCCACCGCAGGCGCTGCTCGCGATGGCGGAACCGATAATACACCACAGGACCCCGGAGTTCATGGAGATATTCAAGGAAGTATGCGAACTCCTGAAATTCGTTTTTCAGACGCAGAACGACGTCATTACGCTGACCTCTTCCGGGACCGGTGCCATGGAAGCCGCTGTCGCGAACCTGCTTTCGCCGGGAGACAAGGCGATATGCGTAGAGGGCGGTAAATTCGGCGAGAGATGGACCGAATTATGCAAGGCATACGGCGTGACACCGATAGTCATAAAGGTCGAATGGGGCAAGGCCGTAGACCCGAAAGCCATAGAGGCTGAATTAAAGAAAGACGCTTCTATACAAGCGGTCTTTACGACCCTCTGTGAGACCTCTACCGGCGTCCTGACAGATATCAAGGCGATCGCGAAGATAACGAAAGCCCATGACGCGGTCATCGCTGTCGACGCGATATCAGGCCTCGGCGCCGAAGAAATAAAGACCGACGAGTGGGGAATAGACGTCGTGGTCTCGGGCTCGCAGAAGGGGCTCATGATACCTCCCGGGCTCGCGTTCATATCTTTGAGCAAGAAGGCGTGGGATAAGGTCGAAAAGTCCAAGAGCCCGAGGTATTACCTCAGCCTCAAGAAGGCGAAGAAGGCGATAGACGCTACCGATACGCCTTTCACGCCGGCGATATCACTCGTCATCGCGCTGCGTGAGACGCTGCGTATGATGAAGAAGGAAGGCCTTGACGTGATCTTTAACCGCCACAGGATACTTGCGCTGGCCACGCGCGAGGCGATGGAAGCGATGGGGCTCAAGCTCTTCGCGCCTTCCGCGCCGTCGAACGGCGTAACGGCCGTCTGCGTGCCCGAAGGTATAGACGGAGAGAAGCTCGTAAAGCATATGAGGGATAAATACGGCGTCGGGATCGCCGGAGGCCAGGCCGAACTCAAGGGCAAGGTCATCCGCATCGCGCATATGGGATATATAACGGATACGGATATACTGATGACGATCGCCGTGCTCGGCATGGCGCTTGCCGAGATGGGATTCAGGGGCGAACCCGGCGTCGGAGTCGAAGCCGCCGAGGAAGTGCTGCTCGAAGGCCGTGACAGGAATCCCGTCGAGTCAGCTTAAGGTACACCCTATAATCATTAGGAGAAAATTGCAATGTTCAAAGTGCTCGTCAGCGATTCGCTGTCTGAAGAAGGTCTGAAGGTATTAAAGGACGAGAAGGAGCTCCAGGTCGATGTCAAACTGAAGCTGCCCCCCGAGGAATTAAAAGCGATAATAAAGGATTACGACGCGCTGGTAGTGCGCAGCAGCACGAAGGTAAACAAGGATATAATAGAAGCCGCGACGAAACTGAAAGTCATAGGTCGCGCGGGCGTCGGCCTCGATAACGTCGATGCGGATGCCGCATCGAAACGCGGCATCATAGTCATGAACACGCCCGCCGGAAACACGATATCTACCTGCGAGCACACATGGTCGCTGATGCTCTCGATGTCGCGCAACGTCCCGAACGCCAACGCCTCATTGAGGGAAGGCAGGTGGGACAGGAGCAAATATATGGGCGTCGAGCTCTACGGCAAGACGCTCGGAATCATCGGCCTCGGCCGCATCGGCACCGAAGTCGCTAAGCGCGGCATGGCGTTCGGCATGAGGGTCATCGCCTACGACCCGTACCTTACGGTCGAGAGGGCGAACGACCTCGGCGTCGAGCTCGTAGAAGTGAAGGATATCATCAGGGAATCCGATTACATAACGGTCCACACCCCCATAACTAACGAGACGAAGCACCTGATAGGCGAAAAGGAGCTCGAGCAGATGAAAAAGGGCGTGCGCCTTATCAACTGCGCGCGCGGAGGCATAATCGACGAGAAGGCGCTCGTGAAGGCGCTTGAGTCCGGCAGGATAGCGGGTGCCGCGCTCGATGTCTACGAGGATGAGCCGCCGAAGGACTTCTCGATGTTCAAGTGCGAGAAACTTATCGCGACGCCGCACTTAGGCGCCTCGACCGAAGAGGCCCAGGTGAATGTCGCCATAGAAGTGGCCAAGCAGGTCGCGGACGCGCTGCTCGGCCGCGGATGCCGCAACGCGGTCAACGTCCCGTGCGTCGATCCCGAAGTATATAAGGTGATCCGTCCGTACGTGACCCTCGCCGAGAAGATCGGCCTTGTGATAGGCCAGCTTTCGGACGGCAGGATGCAGGAAGTCAAGATCGAGTACTCGGGCGATATAGTCCAGCACGACATGGCGTCGGTAACGATAGCGTTCCTGAAAGGGCTCCTGACGCCGGTGCTGCAGGATACGGTCAATTACGTCAACGCGTCTTTCATAGCGAAGGAGCGCGGCATCAAGATTGTCGAGACGAAGACCTCACAGATAGAGGAGTTCGCGAACCTCATAACGATAGAGGCGAACACCGACAAATCTAAGGTCGTCGTGGCCGGAACGCTCTCGCCGAGGAAGAACCCGCGCATAGTCAAGATAAACGATTTCTACGTCGAGGCATCGACGGTCGGATACCTGCTTGTGCTTATCAACGAGGATAAGCCCGGCATAGTCGGCCACATAGGCACGATACTCGGCCAGCACAAGATCAACATAGCGGGCATGACATTGGGAAGGAAAAAGGCCGGCGGGCACGCGATGACCGCGCTGAACCTGGACGAAGAGGTCCCGGAAGAGGTCATGAATGAGATACGCTCCGCCAAACACGTAATCGAAGCCAAACTGATAAAGCTATAATATGCCAAATACAGTCGTAGTAGGCGCCCAGTGGGGAGACGAGGGCAAGGGTAAGATAATAGACATATTCTCGCGCGACGCGGATTATATCGTGCGTTACCAGGGCGGAAATAACGCCGGGCACACGGTCGTGATAGGCGAAGGCGAGTTCATCCTGCACCTTATCCCTTCGGGCATCCTGCATAAGGGTAAGATATGCGTGATAGGCAACGGCGTCGTCGTGGACCCTGAAGCCCTGATAAACGAGATAGAGAGCCTGCGTTCGAAGGGCATCCATGTAGGCGATAACCTGAAGGTCAGCGACCAGGTCCACCTGATATTCCCGTACCATAAGGAGATAGACCGCCTCAGCGAACGCCGCAAGAAGATCGGCACGACAGGCCGCGGCATCGGACCGTGCTATGTCGATAAGGTCGGGAGGTCGGGCATAAGGCTCGCGGACCTCCTCGATGACGAGCTCTTCAGGAAAAAGCTGAAAGAGAACATCAGGGCCAAGAACGAGACGCTCCAGAAATTATACGGGCACAAAGGATTTTCGTTCGACGGGATCTACGGCCAATTCGTCGAATACAGGAAGAAGATCGCGCGGTATGCGTGCAACACGACGATAATCCTGAACGAAGCGGTCAGGAATAAGAAGAACCTCCTGCTCGAAGGCGCGCAGGGGACCCTGCTTGACGTCGACCACGGCACGTACCCTTACGTAACGAGCTCTAATGCCACCGCAGGCGGCGCGTGCACGGGAACGGGGCTCGGGCCCTCGAAGATCGACAAGGTGACCGGCGTCGTTAAGGCATATACTACGCGCGTAGGAGAAGGGCCGTTCCCGACCGAGTTCGGCCCGGACTTCATGGAAGTGATAAGGCAGAAGGGCAAGGAGTTCGGCGCGACAACGGGCCGTCCGAGGCGCTGCGGATGGTTCGACAGCCTGATCGTAAGGCACTCGGCGCTTGTCAACAGCCTCGACGCGATAGTCGTCACGAAGCTCGATGTGCTCGATGAGCTCAAGACGATAAAGATCGCGGTCGCATACAAGCACAAGGGAAAAACATATAAGCATTTCCCGGCCAACATCGAGATGCTATGGGATGTCGAGCCGGTCTATGAAGAGCTTCCGGGGTGGGGAGAGGATACCTCGCACGTGGCAAGCTTCTCGAAATTACCAACTAACGCCAAGAAGTACCTGAGGGAGCTCGAAAGGCTCATCGGCGTAAAGATAGAGCTGGTTTCGGTTGGTAGCAGGCGTGAACAGGTCTTTAAGATGGGAGGTAAGAAGGAGAAGAGATGACTAACACAGTGTTTACACCTTTTGCGTTCATGAACGACCCGGTATTTACGGTGATGGAAAAATTCGCGCTCTGGTCGGTCCTCGGAGTCGCGATCCTCGGACTTATGTATGCGGTATTCCTGATGATGCAGGTATTGCGCTTTGACAAAGGCACGCCGAAG
>JBAZFE010000066.1:0-7317 GCA_041653555.1 Candidatus Omnitrophota bacterium | reverse complement strand
AGGGTCAATAGCCGGGATCTGGAATTTATTAAGCAAAAAGCCAGAAAACTCGGGATAAAGTACCAAACTTTTATTTCTGAGATTATTCACAAGGTAGCCCTATAAAAAGGGCTAACATTTCACTCCGGCGGACTGTCCGTCTTGACAATTCCGCCGGTTTGCCGTAAAATACCCCAATAGCAGTCAAGTAATACTGCAGCGAAAAGTGACTCCTGCCAGCATTACCTCTAACTAGTCTAAAAACCAAAAAATGGAATATCTGAGCATAGGTTTTTCATTACTATTTGACCCGCTGTCTTTGTTTTTCCTGGCGGTAATTGCGCTCGTCTCGGTGCCGTCGGCGGTCTATTCGGCCGGATACCTCAAGGGAGACTGCTCCCGGAAGAAGACGGTCATCGCGTGGGCGCTTATGACGGCGTTTGTCCTATCGATGGCGCTGGTCGTGACGGCCGGGAACGCCTTCCTGTTCCTCGTCGCGTGGGAACTCATGTCGCTGCTGTCGTATTTCCTCGTAGTATTCGACTATAAGCATGAAAGATCGGTGACCGCGGGGACGATATACATCGTGATGACCCATATCGGGACCGCCTTTATCACCGCGGCCTTCCTTATCATCTATAAATACGCCGGTTCGTTCGAGTTCGCGGCGTTCAAACAGGCCTGCCTGGTAATGCCTGGCAATATAAAGAGCATCATATTCCTGTTCCTGCTTGCCGGTTTCGGGACGAAGGCGGGCATCGTGCCGCTGCATATCTGGCTTCCGTACGCGCATCCGCAGGCGCCGAGCCATATATCGAGCATAATGTCGGGCGTGATGATAAAGACCGCGATCTACGGGTTGATACGGTTCGTGATATTCATTTTGGGCGTAAACGCGGTGTGGTGGGGCAGCCTAGTGCTGGTTCTTGCCGTCGTCTCGTGCCTTGTCGGCGTGATATACGCGGTAATGGCGTCGGACCTAAAGAAGCTTCTCGCCTATAGCAGCGTCGAGAACATCGGCATCATCCTGCTCGGCGTCGGCGCATCAATGGTCTTCGCCAAGATGGGCAAACCGGAGCTCGCGGTGTTTTCCCTGTGCGCCGGCCTGTTCCACCTGTTGAGCCACGCGGTATTCAAGGGCCTGCTCTTCCTCGGCGCGGGCGCGGTATATAAGGCGACCGGGACGCGCAATATGGAACACCTCGGCGGGCTGATAAAGACGATGCCGTGGACCGCCGCGACATTCCTTGTCGGCGCGATGGCGATCTCCGCGCTGCCGCCGCTCAGCGGTTTCGTGAGCGAATGGCTTACCCTGCAGGCATTCTTCCTCGGCGCGTTGAATACCGCCGGGAGCTATAAGATATTTTTAAGCATCTGCGCGGCCATGCTCGCGCTGACAGGCGGGCTCGCTGCGTCATGTTTCGTGAAGGCGTTCGGCATCACGTTCCTCGCGGCGCCGAGAAGCGCGCGCGCCGCCGCGGCAAAGGAAGTGTCCCTCTCGATGAAGTCGGCCCTCGTGTTCATGTCGTTATTGACGATAGCTATCGGGCTCTCCGCGCCCTATATATTAAAAATACTCGTGGCGGTATCGGGCTGCGCCTCCGGGATAGATACCGCCGGAATGAATTTCTCGCTGAATAATTTCACGCTTGCGCCCGCAGGGTCCGCAGCCGTATCCGCGCCCATGATCGCCCTGGCGGTAATATTCGTTGCCGGCACGGCCGCGGCACTCGCCTATTTCGGGCCGTCGAAGAAGAGGGTCTCGGAAGGGAAGACGTGGGGCTGCGGATATTACGAGCTCGACTCGAGGACTGAATACAGCGCGACCGCGTTCTCGAAGCCGTTCCGCATCGCGTTCAGTTTCTTCCTGCTGCCGTACAGCAAGACAGAGAAGATAAGGGAGTCCTTCTACCATGTGAAATCGTTCAGGTACGAGGTCTTCACGACGCCGGTCTTCAGGCGTTATATTTACGATCCGGCCCTTAAACTTATCATCGGGACCGCGCGGACCGTCAGGAAGATCCAGCCCGGCAGCATACACGTATATATCGCCTATATCTTCATCACGATACTCGCGCTTATAATTTTCGTGGGGAGGCCGTGATGAGGACCGCCCTGACCGTCATACAGGTATTGTCGCTTATTGCCGTGGCTCCGCTCGTCAGCGGGATCATCAGGAAGATAAAAAATAACATAAGGATGCGCAAGGGCGCGGGAATATTCCAGCCCTATTATGACCTCGCCAAGCTCTCCGGCAAGGAAGAGGTGGTATCGGATAAGACCTCCTGGATATTCAGGGCCGCCCCGTCAATAGCGCTCGCGTCTTCTGTGTGCGCGCTGTTGCTTGTGCCGGTATTCGCGCCGCAGGCGGCTTTCAGCCGTATGGGCGACCTACTCGCGCTGATATTCATCCTGTCGCTCGGAAGGTTTTTCATGGCCCTGGCAGGTTTGGATGCCGGAAGTGCCTTCGGAGGCATGGGCTCGTCGCGCGAGATGTTCATCTCGGCTTTCGCCGAGCCCGTCGCGCTATTGTCGATCTTTGCCGCATCGTTTAACGCCGGGTCTACGGACCCCGGCGCGGTGAGCGCGGTCACGGGCCTGCGGCTTTCGACCATGATCGCGGCTATAGCGCTTATAGGTGTCACCATCGCCGAAACTTCGCGCATCCCGGTGGATAACCGTGAGACGCACCTTGAATTGACGATGATACATGAGGCGATGGTCCTGGAATATTCCGGAAGGTCGCTCGCGCTGATAGAATTAGCCTCGCATATTAAACAGATGGTATTCTTCTGCCTTATCGTCTCGGTAGTCATCCCACAGGGGAATTTCGCCCTGAAAGTGGCCGCGATGATCGCAACGGTAAGCCTGATAGAGGTGTCGGTCGCGAAGATGAGGCTCTTCAGGGCGGTCGATTTCCTGAGCCTGGCATTCGTGCTGTCTGCCATGGCGGTCATAGTCTCAGCGGCGGGGTTCTGATATGCTCATAAATATATTCCTGTTCGGTATACTGATAATGGCCTTCATGATGGTCGCCGCGAAGCGGGTCTCCGCCCTGATAGACGGCTTCCGGATACAATCCTTCTTTTTATTCATGCTGATGTTCGTGCTCGCCTACAGCGCCGATTCGACCGAGCTGTATATCGTGACGGCGCTGTTGTTCGTGACAAAAGTGATATTGATACCGGTCATGCTGCGCAGGGTCGTAAAGAGGATAAAAGTCAACGAGGACCTCGGGCTTTCGGTGAACCCTACGGTCTCGATATTCGCGGCGATAGTGCTGGCTTACCTCGCCTACGCATTTACGGGGATGATAGCCGGCATACCGGCGTTCTTCGTCTCGCTCTCGATAACGCTCATAGGGCTTTTTATAATGATATTCAGGATGAAGGCTATCGCGCAGATAGTGGGCCTGCTCGTGATGGAGAGCGGCGTCTTCCTTACGGCCGCCAGCATATCCGGCGGGATGCCTTTCATAGTGGAGATCGCGATATTCTTCGACGTGTTCCTGGCGGTAATAATCCTCGGTATCTTCGTCTATAAGATAAACAGCCTTTTCACGCACATAGACATCGACAAGCTTACCGAGCTGAAAGGATAAAGGATGCAGACCATTACAGGGAGCAGGGCTCTCGGCATAATTAACGCGCTGGCCCATTTCGCGTTATGCGTCGCCTCATGCCTGCTGGCGTCGCATGTGCTGATATCCGGGCCGGTCGCTTTCCGTAATTTCTTTTATATCGACGCGCTGAGCGTCTTTTTCATCCTTACCATATCGATCGTGAATTTCGCCGCGGCCGCCTATTCGATAGGCTATATCGCCAAGGACACCGCGGAGGGGACGATCAAAGAGAGGAAAGCTAAGGCCTATTACGGCCTCTTCAACCTCTTCGCGTTCACGATGTATTTCGTGACGGTCGTGAATAACCTCGGCATGCTCTGGGTCGCCATAGAGATGACGACCCTAGTGTCCGCGTTCCTCGTCGGCTTCTACAACAACAAGAAGTCCATAGAGGCGGCGTGGAAATATATCATAATCTGCTCGGTCGGCATAACGCTGGCGCTGCTGGGCACGATACTGTTCTATTATACCGCCTCGCGCGACGGCGGGGTCACGAGCCTGAACTGGACCGATATGATCGCCGCGGCGGGCAGGCTAGACCCGAAGGTGCTGAAGATCGCGTTCCTTTTTATACTCGTCGGTTACGGCACGAAGGCGGGTATCGCGCCGATGCATACCTGGCTCCCGGACGCGCACAGCCAGGCCCTCGCGCCGATCAGCGCGCTTTTATCGGGAGTGCTGTTGAAGACGGCGATCTACGCGATAATCAGGTTCACCTCGATAATAAATATCTGCATCGGCACTTCGTATTCCGACAACCTGTTCATCTTCTTCGGTCTGCTGTCGCTCGGCGTATCCGCGGCGTTCGTGATAGTGCAGAAGGATATAAAGCGGCTCCTTGCTTATAGCAGCGTCGAGCATATCGGCGTCATAACCTTCGGCCTCGGCGCGGGCGGCGCTCTCGGGCTCTTCGGCGCGCTGTTTCACGTCTTTAACCATGCCGTGACGAAGTCGGTCATGTTCTTTGCCGCCGGCAACGTCGTAAAAAAATACAAGACGAGCGATATGCACGTCATAAGGGGGGTCATTTCGGCTATGCCGTTCACCGGGATAATGCTGATGATCGGCGCGTTCGCGCTTACCGGTTCCCCGCCGTTCTCCGTATTTTTCAGCGAGATAATGATACTTATATCGGGATTCGGGCAGGGGCTTTACCTGCAGTCGGCGCTGTTTTTGGCCTTCATCGCGGTAATATTCGGCGCGGTGGTGTATCATATCGGCACGATCGCGTTCGGGAAGAAGCCGGATGATCTTCCTGCGGCAGGCGAGCCGTTAAGCGGGAAGATCGCTTTCATATTCCTGCTGGTATTCATCTGCGTGCTGGGGTTCAAGCTTCCGGCGGTATTCTCGGGGCTTATCAACTCCGCCATAGAGATAATCAGGGGGGCATGATGGCGTACAGCGACGAAATATATATAGACGTAAAACCCGGGGAGTTCAGGGCCAAATGCCTCGAGCTGCACAAGAAACTCGCCTCGCCGGTAATGACGTATTTCGCGGAAGACGACAGGCGCGGGAACAAGGCGTTCGCGGTATATTGCGCGTTCCTCGATGCCGTCCAGAAGAAATGGACGATCGTCAGGATGTCCATACCGGAAGGGCTGCCCGTCTTCGATTCCATTTCGAAGGAGATCTTCTCGGCCTGCCTCTTCGAGAGGGAGATCAAGGAGATGTTCGGCCTTGAGCCTTCGGGAAATCCCGACCTCAGGAGGCTCAATCTCCACGACGAGGTATGGCCGGAGGGTTATTATCCCCTGCGCAAGGATTTTGTACCGCCCGCGCCGGCGCAAAGAACAGGCGCGTCGTACGCGTTCAAGAGGGTCGAGGGCGAAGGCATATTCGAGGTGCCGGTCGGCCCGGTCCATGCCGGGATCATAGGCCCGGGGCATTTCAGGTTCAGCGCGGCAGGCGAGCCGATAATAAACCTCGAGGCGCGTTTGGGGTTCACGCACCGCGGCGTCGAGAAGCTTTTTGAGGGAAGGCCCGCCGGCGATGACGGGACGGCCGCGTTCTCCGAGCGCATCGCGGGCGATTCGGCCTTCGCATACGGCACGGCGTACTGCCGCTGCATCGAAAAGATATACGGCATCAACGTGCCGGAACGGGCGCAGTATATCAGGGGCGTATTCCTGGAGCTCGAGAGGATGTATAACCACGTGAACGATATCGGCGGGATGGCGCTTGATGTAGGGTTCAGCTTCCCGGCCGCGTTCGCCTCCATAATAAAGGAAAATATCCTGGCGCTTAATGAGCGCATGTCGGGCAGCAGGTACCTGAAAGGGATAAACAAGGCCGGAGGCGTAAAAAAAGATATCAGCGCGAAGTCGGCCGGCGACCTGGCGGATTCCCTGGGCCGCATATCTAAGGATTTTGGCGAGCTCAAGGCGATGCTATTATCGAGCATATCGTTCATGGACAGGGTCGACAAGACGGGAGTGTTAAAGAAGAAGACCGCGGTCGACCTCGGGATCGTCGGGCTTGCCGCTCGCGCGAGCGGGATCGCCCTTGACCTCAGGAAGGTATTCCCGGGGATCTATTCCCAGGCGAGATTCACCGCCGTTAAGGAGGAAGAGGGGGATGCCCTCGCCCGCCTGAACCTGCGCCTGCGCGAGTTTGAGGAATCGGCGCGCCTCATTAAAGAATTCACGAAGAAGATGAAGCCGGGGGATATTTTTGCCGCTGATAAGGTCGTGCCGAAAGAGGGATTTGCTTTGGGCTGCGAGGAAGGATGGAGAGGGCCGGTCCTTTTTTGGGTCAGGACGGATCCTTCCGGGCTCATAGAAAGGTGCAAGATCACCGATCCGTCCTTCCACAACTGGCAGGGGCTCTGTTTCGCGGTGCTGGGCAACATCATCCCGGATTTCCCGCTATGCAACAAGAGTTTTGACCTCTCGTACCCGGGTAACGACCTATGAAGAATATATTAAAGAACAGGATAGCCAAAGGGATAGTCACCAGGCCGGTAGGGCCGCCTGACAGGGAAGCGCAGAAGCTCGGCGAAGAACTCAGGGCCCGCATACACAAGAGGTTCGGCAGGTCCTTCCATATAAGGGAGGTCGATACCGGCTCGTGCGGGGCGTGCGAGTCGGAGATCATTGCCGCGACAAATCCCATTTATGATATACAGAGGTTCGGTATCGATTTCGTCGCGTCCCCGAGGCATGCCGACGCGCTGCTCGTTACCGGCCCCGTCTCCGCGAATATGGCGCTTGCGCTGCGCAGGACATATGACGCGATGCCGGAACCTAAGCTCGTGATAACTCTCGGTGATTGCGCGCTGGACGGCGGCGCCTTCAAGAACTCGTATTACGTCGCCGGCGGCGTGAAAGAGGTACTTCCGGTCGACCTGCATATACCCGGATGCCCGCCTTCGCCGCTCAGCATAATAAAATCGCTCTTGGACTTTCTAAAAGCTTAGAGTATAATCATTGGTGAAATGGAAGACCACCGATTAAATGAAGCGTTAAAGGTTATCCACGGCCGGCACAGCGTCCGCCAATTCCAGGACAGGCCGGTCGATGACGCGCTTATCAAGACCATCCTCGATTCCGCGAACAGGGCGCCTTCCGCGCATAACCAGCAGTCATGGAAGTTCATAGTCATAAAGGGCGACAAAAAACGCCAGCTTGCCGAGATCGTGACCGAACAATCATCAAATTTTCCGAAACCCTCCTCGTCCATATTACGCATGGCGGCGCGCAGCATCATCAGAGCCC
>JBAZFE010000065.1:0-7389 GCA_041653555.1 Candidatus Omnitrophota bacterium | reverse complement strand
GCGCAGGAAGACCTCTTTCCCGTTCAGCAGTATCTTGGGGCTGTCCTTGTCCACGCGGACCTCCCTTACGCCGAACTGGGTATATAATTCGTCTAGTTTCTTCTTCTTGTCCCCGAGGGTGACCTGAAGCACATAAAGGTTGGGCGATTCGGGCGACCAGAATTTCAGCGCGCCGGACTTCAATGAAAAACTGACGGCGCGTACCTCGCCCGGCTTTAAAATCATCTCCTTAGACGTCTCGCCCTGCACGGAGACCGTCTTGCCCGAGGCGACCTTCTTGGCCGAGGGCTCTTCCAGGTCCTTATCTTTTATGTTCGCCTGGAGGACCTTCACTCCGAGCGATGACGCCACCTCGGCGTCGCCGCAGTTATACGCGGTCACCTCTATAGTAAGCTCCGAATCTTTCTCTCCGGAAACCTTGGTCCTGATATCGGCGCGCACGACGGATACCGCGGGCGATATCTCGAGATATACGTTCCTCGTTATGCCGCCGTAATTCCACCAGTCGCCGGTCGCGTAAGGTATGATGTTATGGTCGTTCGCGGCCTGCGCCTCTTTAGAGGAATCGCCGTTCGGTATCCACGGTATGTTGTCTACCCTTACGGCAACCACGTTGTCCTTTCCGTAATCCAGGTACCGGCCCACGTCAAAGGCGAACGGCGTATAACCTCCCTCGTGGCATCCGACCCACTTGCCGTTGACCCATACATCCGTGAAGTAATTGGCGGCCTCGAACATCAGTTTAACGTATTTGCCGGCGGCATCGGCGGGCACGTTGAAATGCCGCCTGTACCACGCGCCGTCCATATACCTGTCAGGGGCGGGGTTCTCGACCCCGGGTATCTCCTTATCCTTCCATGCTTTATCGTCATAGCCGGCGCCCTGCCTTCCTGCGCCTTCCTGCTCGACAAGGACGATACCCTCCGGAGTCCTCTTGCTTAGGGAAAGCTTATGGTCGACCTTCTGCCTCTCGGTCTTCCATGAGCCGTTGAGGTCGACGTATGAGCGTTCCTGCTTCTCCCACGAAGGAAAAGGTATGCCGTTCTGGAACGGGACGTTAACGCCGTCTATCTGCTTTACTTCAAAGGTCGGGGCCTGCGTCTCGTTTACTGCGGCCACGGACGCGTCTTGAGCAAATACAGGCGCGAAAAACGGCAGGAACGCGAAAAGGGCATAATACATCGGCGAGATGGGGCGTTTTTTTAGCATGATTGTCTCTTCATGAGTTCCGGTTTAAGGGCAAGTGTCTGCGGTTCGAAATTTTCGTCGTTCATCGAGCGTATGGCAAGGTCGACGGCCTTCTCTCCCATCTCCTGCAGGGGCTGCCTTATCGTGGTAAGCGAGGGTTCGACATATGCCGCTTCGAGAGTATTGTCGAATCCCATGACCGCGATGTCTTTCGGGATGGACAGGCCTTGCGATTTTATTACGCGCATCGCGCCTATGGCCATATAATCGCTTGCCGCGAATATCGCGGTCGGGCGTTTCTTCAGGGTAAGCAGTTTCGGCATCTCGCGCTCTCCGCTCTCGAACGTGAAATCACCCTGCACCGTAAGCTCATCGTCCTGGTCGAACCCGTACTTCCTGGAGAGCGCCTTGTAGGCCTCGGACCTTTCAGGGCCGTCAGCCGAGTTCGGGTTGCCGGCGATGAAACCTATGCGCTTGTGGCCCTGCGAGGCAAGGTACTCCAGGGCTATACGGACACCCTCGAAGTTATCGACGCAGACCGAATTGACCTTCTCCTTGCCCAGGTATTTGGTCAGGAACGAGAAATATATGCCGTTATCGCGGAGGTCCTGGATATCCTTTGAGATGTCCCTCGTATAATCGACGTTCATGATGATCATCAGGTCGATGAGCCACTTGCGGGAGATCTGGTAATACGACTCGCCCTTCGTCTGGTCGAGGCTGAAGAACATCAGCGCCCGGTTGTATTTCTTGCAGGCATTCTGGATGCCTTCTATGATCATGAGGAAGTACGTTATCGTGAAGAAATGCGGGTTCTCGGGGAATACGACGCCGACCGTAGAGGATTTCTTGCTGATAAGGCTGCGCGCCACCATGTTGGGCATATAGCCCATATCGTTTGCGATCTTTAATATCTTCTCGCGAAGCTTCGGCGACACGTGTTCACGGTCGTTCATAACAAGAGAGACCGTCGAATGCGCGACGCCGGCCTTTTTAGCTATGTCTTTTATTGTAATGCTGGTTTTTTCGAAACGTTTCATGGTAGTTTGACCCTTCGATAAAGTTTACACGATGAACCGGGTTTTGTCAATGTTATCGCTAACACCTTATTTCGTCCCTCGGGCTGCGCCTTCGGTCCTCAAGCTTTCAAGCCTGTCAGCGCGATGCCTTTTATGAAATACTTCTGGAACGAGACGAAGACTATCAGCACCGGCAGGGTCGCTATGACCGCGCCGGCCATCACCATCGCGAAATTCGTCCCGAACTGGCCGTTCAGCACGGACAGCGCCAGCGGTATCGTCCTCATCTTGGATGAGTATATGACCACGAGCGGCCATACGAAATTGTTCCATTGCCCCATGAAGGTGAATATAGCCAGCGAAGCGAGCGCGGGCTGTATGAGCGGCAGGATGACCCTCCTGTATATAGTGAACTCGCTGCAGCCGTCTATCTTCGCGGCGTCAATAAGGTCGTCCGGTATGTTCATTATGAACTGCCTCATCAGGAATATGCCGAAAGCCCCCGACATCGCCGGTATGATAAGCCCGGCGAACGAGTTGAGCCAGCCGAACTTCTTTATTATGACGAAGCTCGGTATCAGGTTAACCTGCCACGGTATCATCATCGAGCCCACAAGCAGCAGGAAGAGCTTGTCGCGGCCGAAAAAACGGTGCTTCGCGAAAGCGTAGCCCGCGAGCGAGCAGAAGAATATGTTCGCGAGGGTTATGGCCGACGTGACGATCAGGCTGTTCATGAAATACCTTCCCATCGGTATTATGCTGAACAGCTCGAGGTACGCGGCGAATGTCGGTTTCCTGATGAAGAAGCTCGGCGGATACGTATTGATCTCATCGAGCGGTTTGAACGAGGTCACTATCATCCAAACGAACGGGACCACCATGATAAACGACCCTATGACCAGGAATACATAGACAAAGGTCCTGAGCAATTGCTGCTGCTTCGACTTGCTCGAGGGCCTGGACGCCTCGTCGCCGTTGAACTTCCTTATCTCTTTCATCTCCATATCAGTACTCTATCTTCTTTTCTACTATCTTCATGTTGATTATCGTGACTATGAACAGCACAATGAATATCAGGTATGCCAGCGCGGACGCGTAACCCATCGCGAACCTCTGGAAGCCCGTCTCGTAGAGGTAGGCGACTATCGTGAGCGCGCAGTCAAGGGTCCCTCCCACCGCGCCCTCCGAATTGTATGTCATAATATATACCTGCTCGAATACCTGGAACGCGCTTATGATAGACATTATCGTGACGAAGACCATCGTCGGCCTCAGGAGCGGCAGCGTGACGTTCCTGAACTTGTCCCAATCGCTCGCGCCGTCGACCTCCGCGGCCTCGTAAAAGACCTGCGGAATGCCCTGCAGGCCCGCGAGGAAGAGTATCATGTTATACCCCAGCCCGCCCCAGACGCTCATTATTATTATCGACGGCAGGGTCAGGTCTATCCCGAGCCAGTTGACCGGCGGGACGCCGATAGACGACAGGAAATGGTTGAAGAGCCCGTACTTGCCGCTCGCGTAAAGCCACTTCCATATTACCGATACCGCTATGATAGAGGTGATGCTCGGGATGAAGAAGAAGGTCTTGAACCAGTTCTTGAACTTTATGTTCTGGTCTATCGCCATCGCGAGAAGCAGGGATATCGCGATGCTCGTCGGAACAGTGCCGACGACGAAGATGACGGTATTCGTCATAGCCTTCCAGAAGCGCGGGTCATGGAACAGGATGTTCGCGTAGTTCTGGAAACCGACGAACTTCGGCGGCTGCAGGATGTTATATTCGGTGAAGCTCCAGTAGAGCGACGCGAAGACAGGTATTATAAGGAAGACCGTGAAGATCAGGAACGACGGCGCTATGAACATATACGACGCCTTATGCTTGTTAAATTCCTTCAGCGCGCAGTTCAATGCTTCTTCCTCCCGTTCAATTCCCTGTTGGCTTCCGCGAGCGCGGATTTCACGTCCTTGCCCTTAAGCACTATCATCTGTATCGCCGTATCTATGAAGCGCGTGCTGTCGTCCCATCCGAGCACCGACGGCGGGCCCTTGGAATCCATCGCCTGCTCCCTGAGCGGCTCCTTGAAGGATGATTCCATCGGCATTATGTCCCACGTCTTCATATTCGTAGGCAGGTACGTGTCGTGCGATTCGAGCGTCGCCTCGTACAGCTTTACCTGTATATCCGCCCTAGAAAGGTATTTGATGAACTCCCAGGATTCCTTCTTATACTTTGACATCGAGAAGATGCCCATGACCCTGCCGCCGATGAACCCCGTCCGTTTGCCTGTAGGCCCCGCGGGCAGCGGCGCAATGGCCCATCTTCCGCTCAGTTCGGGGGCAATATCCGTAAGGCTCTTCATCTTCCAGTTCCCGGATATGAAGATGGGATGGTCGCCGACCTTGAAGCTCTGCTCTACGGGCTTATTTTCGAGCGGCACCTGGTATTTCTTATACATGTCGGTAAAGAACTTCATCGCGGCGGCGGCCTCCGCGGTATCGAGAGCGGCGGAGGTCCCGTCCTTGCTGTAGAAATCCCCCCCGCTCTGCCACAGGTAAGGGCAATAACCGATCCATCCCAGCCCTCCCCAGTCTATTATCATGGACTTGCCGCCGGAGTTGAGTTCCGACAGCAGGGATGTCAGCTCCTTCCATGTCTTCGGGGGCGACTTTATCAGGTCGGTCCTGTAGAACATTATATACTCGCTCATGTCAAAAGGGACAGCGAATACGCTGTCCTTATAACGGATAGACTCGGCAAGCCCGGGGAATATGTTCTTCGATATCTCCTCAAGCTCGGCGGGAAATTCCTTGCGCAGGTCGACCATAGCGCCGAGGCTCCCGAACTCCGTGCCCCAGGTAAGCCCCATCGTGCCTATGTCGGGCGTGACTTCCCCGACGACCGATGTAAGGTATTTCGAATGCGCCTCGCCCCAGGATATCGCCTCGCAGCTGACCTTCACTCCGGTCTCTTTATAGAAATCGAGGCCGAGCTCGGTTATCTTCTGCGCCTGCTTCTCCGAGCCTACGAGCCACATCAATATCTCTTTTTCGCCGGACTTTTTTGCGCAGCCGGAAAGGCAGATGATATGGATGGCTATCAGTGAAAAAAGGACATACCCGATCATTTTAACGGTCTTGTGGCCGCGCATGGTTTTATCTTAATTTCCTATCCGGTAAAAGTCAAGGAATAGTTAGTTTTGCCTGTTCGATAAAACTCCTGGAATTCTGGAGCAGCTCCTGCATGACCCTGTCGAGCATCTCGGCCGGCCTGTTGTCCGGGGAAGGCGGCGCCTTGAAATCTATGCCGTTGTCCCGGCAGAGCTCCTCCGTGTACCTTATCCGGAGCTTATCAAGCGTATCCGCCATCATCATCTTTATGTTCTCCTGGGCCGCGTAATCCATGACCAGCATCTTCGCGCGGTAGTCCTCGTCGAAATCCTTGACCTTCTTGACGCCCTGCTGCAGTTCCGCGGAGAACGCGTCCCACTTCTCCCTGTCGAATTCCTTCTTCTGCGCGGCGCGGGCGTCGTTGAGGGCCGTATACAGGGACTCGATCCCCTTTAATTCCGTGATAAGCTCCGCCTTGCGCTTTCCGGTCGTGATCTCGTAATCCTCCACCTGCCCGATCCTGAGCTCCGCGGAAGCCACGAGGTTATCCATGCCGGAGAGTTCCTTTTTTATCGCGTCGCTCTCCTGGCGTTCCGGGATGCACGACACGTCGACGACATATATGCCCGGGGTAAACCTCTTGTTCTCGAACGGGCCGAACCTTATCGCGAACGCCGGCCCTTCGACCGTCTGCTTGCGCGTGACCAGCACCCGGTCCAGCGACCGGACCGACATATACAGTACCGTCATGCGGGGAAGGTTCGTGTTGTATTTTACCAGTATCGCGTCGCCGTTGGAGAGGCTCTTAGCCTGGGCGGAGACGCTGAGCTCGAACTTCGATGAGGCGGCCCTGCCGTAACCTTCCGCCTTCAGCTCGGCGGCTGAGGCGCCGGCGCAGGAGACGGCCAATATGACCAAGGATATGAGCGCGCGTTTCATCTAAATATCCCTCCAATACAGCACCTCGACCCCTCCGGAATAGGTTATCGTCACGTCGTCGAGGACCGGGGTGTCGAACAACCCGCTGCCGGTCTCAAGGAAATTTGTCCTGTACTGCACCGCTCCCGCTCCGGCGGTGAATATCCCGAGCGGATTTCCGGCAGGATTTGACCTCCCCGCGCTGTTCCCGAGCCAATTCGCCCCGTCGAACACGTCGAATGTCAGGTCTGCGCCGGGGATCACGGGGTTTCCCGCGGCATCCGCGGTGTGTTCGGTCCATGCGATAGTCCCGAGCCTCACGGTCCCGAGAGTTTGCGAAGAGGATATAAAATTCGCGTCGCCGACGTCATAGTATACGCCGGCTGCGTAGTCCATGCCCGGCGATGTCGCGGTGCTCGAGGCGAATATCCTCACCTCCCCGTAAGTCGCGTTCGGCGGTTCCTGGTAAGGCGTATCGCAGCCGAACTCGAGGCCGTTATCGCCGATGAACTGGTACGGCTCGTTCTTTATGTTCCATGACATGACGCTGCTTCCGTCGATATAAAATACCTGGGCGCACGCCGGGTCATTCAGGAAATCTTCGTAATCCCACGTTATCGCTATATGGTGCCATGTCCCGGGCTTCCATGTGTTGGGCATTGTCGCCTGCATCGTGTACTGCGTGCCGTTCTTGTTGTTGATCCTCCAGCGCAGCGTGTCGTCGTCCGCGGCGATATAGAGGTCCATCGAGGAGTTGCTCCAGTTGAACCCGCCTCCGCCGGTCCCCCTGTTCTGCGCCTCAAAGACCTTAGCGGAATGCCATGCGTTGTTGAATGTGGCGTAACGGTACTGCCAGTTCGGCTTGAACCATATCTCGAGAGTGCCGTCTGCGGAATCGATATTTCCCTCGGGGCGGAACCAGTAGTTCGTGGTAGCGTCGTTCCTCGGGAAGAAGAGGCCGTCGGGAAAGATATTCCCCGGATCGGCCGCGTCTGTGACGCTCGCGAGGTTCGGGTTCAGCGGCACCCATGCGAAACTGGTCCTGGCGGCGCTTCCGCCGGCGCTGTCGGCGTCCAGGCCGTCCATTTTATGCAAAAAATGCGGGATTCCCGCCGCCGGCGTGGACGAGCGCATCCTGGAGACCATGACCTGCCCG
>JBAZFE010000064.1:0-7559 GCA_041653555.1 Candidatus Omnitrophota bacterium | reverse complement strand
TTTAAGCGCCAGCGAATACGCAAGCAAAGATGACACAGGCTTCCTGTCCTCTTCGGGCGTCGCGTGGCGCACGATGTAAAAGAGCGCCCAGGTGGAAATTGCCGCAGCAACGAGCCCCTTCATCTTACCCTCGATCCGTTCCTGTATCCGCCGCCATATACGGAATCATAATCGATAACGAAGCACCTGCCGGCGTCTACGCTGACGCGCTCGCTTTCCTCATGGCGGTACCCTACGTAGCTCGGGATATCGAACTCGATCCTTCCGGCGCTGATGAGCGGGCGCGTCTTGGCTATATATACGTCCTTCGCGTTCTGTTTTGTCACTAATTTCACCATCCCCTTCAATCCCCATCCCTCGAAGGCCTGCGCCCCGTAATAGGTGTTCAATACGTTCGAATCCTGCGGGACGAGGGTAAACGGGATATTTTCGGCAAAACTCCGGGTATCGATAACGACAGAGCGCACTTCCTTCAACTGCGGGCTGTTCTCCTTCATATATTCATACACGGACGCGTTTATCCTGCACGCGACCGCCTGTGACCACGCGTTGCCCTGCGAAACGGCCAGAAGGACAACCATGATAACGGCCGCAACGGCGGGCTTTCCCCTTTTGATCATGGAGAAGAGCCATAAGGCGATCACCGACAAGCCTATCGACGGGAGCGCAAGGTGCCGTCCTCCCACCCCGCCCTGGCCGTTAAGCAGTATCGGGGCGATCCAGGAAACACATATGGCGCACGCTATCACAAGCGCGTCTGCGCGGACCTTCGGGAACTCCTGCTTCCTGATCAGGTTCACCGTGAACATTATGACGGCGATCCCGGCCGCGCACATGAATATAAGCCAGGGCATCTCTATCGACCTGAATTTATAGATGCCATACAGCACGCTCCTCACCATGTATCTTCCCGCATAATGGTGCAACAGCTCGAGCAGGTTGAAAGGGATCACGGAGACCGACACGGCGTGCGATTCCCCAGGCCGCAACGCGAACCCGAAGGCGCCGGTAAAGCGGAATATGGCATAAAACAACGACAACGGCAGGTACATCAGGCACGATAACGCCTTCTTCCTGTTCAACATAAGTGCGGCAATAAACATTATAAGGGGCGTGAAGAATCCCGGCTCGTACCAGAATATCCCGGTCGCATAAAGGGCCAGCGATACTGCCATATCCGATGCCTTTCCCGAGCTGAGATACCTGAGATAGAACAAAAGGCATAAAACATACGCCGATAAAGCAAAATTAATGTTCGCGTATATGGCTGTGTGGTATATTTCAAGCGTATTCGGCAGCAGGCAGAATATGACACCCGCGAAAAACGCGGATACCTCATCGCGCAGCAGCTTGTTCAAAAGCAGGAATACGGATACCAGCAGGACGGTGCTTGACGCTACCAACAGGGCAAAACCGTAACCGGCGTTATCTCCCGCCAGGACCGATTGCGCGCGCAGGAAGAGGTAGCATAACGGCCTGTTGGCGTAGTTGAGGAATGAGCCCGATTCTTCCTGCGACCTGATAAGCAGCACATAATTGTCGGGCGCGAGTGCGGCCCTTTCGAGGGGCATAAAATGCGCCGCGATGTTCAGGATGACCAGTATCCCGGCTAAAATGAGCCTCCTCGCGTACGTGTTATTTTTCATTTCAACAGTCCTTTTTCCCTCGCGACATCGACCATCGCGCCCACGCGATGGCGCCACGTGTGCTCACTCGCTACTTTCTTCTGCCCGTTCATGGCGATCCTTTGCCTCTCTGACGGGTTTTCCAGGTAATGCCCGGCCAGCTTTAACAGTTCAGGGATATCCCTGTAGCACACCATATCCTCGCCGGGGCGGAAGAGCTTCTCGATCTCCGGCCTGTAATCGGACAGCTCGAAAGCGCCGCACGCCGGGATGTCGAAGGTCCTCGTATTCACACTTAGCCTTGCCTCAGGATCGTGGATATTCAGGACTATCTTCGCGCTGCTGTATATCTTCAGCACCTTCTCGCCCGTCGCCGTTCCTTTATAGTATGGCGGGACCGTCCTGTTCTTGAATGTCTCACGCCATCCGTCGCCGAATACCCCCAGCCTGAAATCGCGAAGGCTGTCCAATACCTCGATCCTGTTCGGGAACGGCGAACCGACGAAAGCTATATCGTACCCGAGCTCCTTTTTCTCATCATCGCTCACTTCCACATTCCGGTATTGGCGCATGTCCGTCGCTAAAGGCAGGTAGCTCAACCCGGTCAACCCGCGTTTCTTCAGCTCCTCGACGTAATATGGGTCATAGACGAATACGTGGTCGTAGAGATGCATCCCCTTCTCGAAATTGCTCTTCCGGTAGATGTCGGCGCTGCCGGCGCTGTACGAGAAGAACGGGCAATCCCACATATACGATACGCAGGGGATATTCCATTTCTCCTTTATCTTTTTCAGCGTCTCGGGAAAAACGGTCTCCCCTTTTATTATAAGGATAATATCCGGCCTGAATTTTTCTATCTCGTCCAGATACTCATCGTTCTTCCCTCCGAGGAAATGCCTGACTCCCCTGTTCAGCACAGCCTTCGCGAAAGGGAATTCCTTGATCAGCTTGAATAACGCCATCTCCGACTTCTTCAAGCCTATCTTCGAGCTCTTCAGGTAAGGCTCAAAGCCAAGCGATCCGAACGCGCGCGAGATCGACTCGTCTATCCCGTAGCAATAAGGGGCTATGATGAAGATCTTGTTTTTTTCCATGGCAGCCTAGGGCCGCGACTCCTTCATTTTACTCATGCCCTCGCCGACCGATAAGGGCACGATTCCGAGAACCTTCCTCATCTTATCCGTATTGAACGAGGTATCCACGGGCCTTTTCGTGAATTCGTTAAAATGGCCCTGCCGCACAGGTTTGACAAGCGCCGCATCATAGCCAAAGGCCTCGGCCGCCTTGACTAACAACCCGTATACGCTTACCCTTTCCGCGCCGCCTATGTTAAAGACATCGTATTTGCCCGTGTCGATTATCTTCCATATGGCCTCGGCGCAGCTTTTCACGTAAAGCGGGGTAGAATACACATCGTCATAGGCGAAGAATTCCTCATTATTTTTCAGCTTAGAAAGCGCCATAGTGACGATATTGCCGCGCTCGAAAGGATGGTTCCATCCGTACATCAGTATCGGCCTGACTATTGCGCAGGGGACCGCGGCCTTCCTTGTTACCTGCTCCCCCTCAAGTTTCAACACCCCGTAATAATTGATCGGCAGCGCCTCCGACCCTTCGCTGTACGGGGCATGCCCGCCGTCATATATGCCGTTCGACGATATATAGATGAATTTTGAGCCGTATTCCTCGCAGAGATCCGCAATGTCCTGCGTCCCCTTAACGTTTACCTGCCAGCTCTCTTCCTTGTTCTTTTCGACGTAATCGGGGCTTCCAAGGCCTGCCGTATGTATGACCACTTCCGGCTTGGACTCCCCGAACAGCCTGCCGTATCCCTCCGTATCCTTAAGGTCCAATTTCCTGTATTTAACGCCGCCCGGATCCGCGATATCATAATTTCCCAGATATGTGGCGGTTATTTCGCGCGATCGGCCGCCTTCCTCGATAAGCGCTTTTCCGAGGAGCCCCGTCCCGCCCGTTATCAGGATCCTCATATTCATAGTCCCAGGCTGTTCTTCCACGCATCGAGCCCCTTATTTACGTTCCAGTAATCCATCGCGAACTCACGCCTCTTTTCAGGGCTGCCAGCGCCCTGCCCGTTCCTGAGCTCATCGACAACGCTCCTGAGCGAGGCGGGATCGTAAACCTTCCGGTAATACTCCTCAAACCCGGTCAGTGGCGAGAACGGCGGTGTCTGGGGGTTCAAATAGACGAGGATCTCGCATCCGTAAGCCAGCGCTTCGAGCGCGACCGAACTCGCGCCGACCAGGACGGCATCGCTCGACGGCAGGAAGTCCTGGATCGGCCCCTCCTTGATATCGTAGCCGCCCATATTCATGCTCTCGAATATTACCTGCGTCTTCAGGTTTGGATGGCCCTTGAACCAGATCTCGATATCCCCCGGATCTCCGCCGGGGTACGCCGCCTTAATAAGGCCGGCGATAGCCCTGGATTCATTGATGTCGATATTCGTGCATACGAGAAGCGTGAACTTCCCTTTGCCGTCCCTCCGGCGGCCGGCGCCGGCCCCGCGGAACGCCGTATCCAGGTATTGGAACCGAAGGTTCTCCAGGTTTTCAACGTTATCATAGTATTCCTTGAGCATGGACTGAGGCACCCTCCCGCAGCAGCCTATCTTCTCGGGTAAGGGTATCCCCCCGGGAGTGTTCTTGTCCTTCAATTCCTCCTTCGAATGGAACATCTGGAAATAATAGCGCGAAAAAGCGAATTCCTGGTATCCGATGAACGGGTAATCCGCCTTTTCCGCCCTTTTCGCCGAGATTAGCGCGGCCTCCCAGGCCATCATCTCGCAAATGTATATTCCGCGCGAAAAACCTTTCAATCCCCTGAACAGGTTCCGGAATGTGTGGTACGGCGCTATACCGCTCAGGCAATTATCGCCGGAGATGCAGTTATCCAGGACCTCGATCATAAACCTGCCGCAGAACTCATTACCGGCTATCTCATTAATTTCCGCGGGTCCCAGTTCGCGCCTTATACCGTTCCATTTAACGCATATCTTTAAATATCCGTATATAGACTTCAATAGCTCTTTCAGTCCCATGAATTCCTGGTAGAAGAACATATCTTCGCCGCTTTTGATGAACCTCGCGGCCATCATAACCGCTTCCTTGAAAGAATAACCGTCAAAATCCGCGTACAGCAGCACCCAGACGATCTTCTTCCCGCGCAGGCTGCATACGTCCTGCAGCGGAGCTGCGAATTTGTTCCTGAATGCGGTTTTCCCCTTGTCAGCCGCCGCTATAGACGGGAAATACGTAAAGAACAGTATATCGTTATCGAAGGCCGTCCTGCGCCTCCCGACCGGAGGAAGTTTCATCCTTAAATACAGTGAACCCGCTATGAACTTTGCCAGGGCAGAGAACGCCTTTACGTGCAGCCGCTTTACCAGGAACGCTTTGATGTCTTCCTCTGCCTGCCCTTTTTTACGTACGACTACGCTGCTTATCTTATTATCCGCCAGGGCCGATCTTACGCCGTCCCGCATGACGCGGTCATCCAGGGCTATAATTACGTCGCTGCCGCGGTCCTTCGCTGCCTTAATTATGCAGGAAGCCTGTATCATGCGCAGAAAGAGAGGGTTCTTTACCGGGTCCTTGTCTGCCAGAAGGCCGAACCACCACGCCGATACATCCTCTCCCGGCAAAAGCAGGTTATTGCGCACCGTTCCAGAAGATACCTTGTGATTGCCTATTGCCGCGGCCCATTCGATGAACTTGTCCCGGTAGAGCGGAGCCTCGTCGTTTATGGTCCTGGATGAATCGAGGATCTCTATCTCCAGGCCGGCAGCCTTAATACTACCGGCTACCCTGTCGATCGCATCCCAATCCGCGGTCAGGGAGAACATATATATCTTATCGTACGGCCTCTTCAGGACACCCGGGTCAAATGAAGGGCCGTCGAATACCAATATCGCATTCATAATGATTTAACTAGTTTATCAAATCCTTTCAGGTCCCCTATCTTTAAACAATCTACGCCCGAAAATACAGGCGAATCCTCTCCCGCGACGGCTACAAAATTAGCCGAACTCCCCTTCGCGGCGTTATAATCGCTCATCGCGTCCCCCGCGTAAAGCACTTCGCCGGCCTTGACCCCCTGCTTCGCAATGATCTCTTTCACGGCGTCGGATTTCTTGAAAGGGGCGCCGTATATCCCCTTGAAATATCCGCCAAGGCCCTTCCTAATCACGATATCCTCTATCTCCTTCTGAGGGGTCGCGGATGCCACGAAACAGGCATATTCATCCGAATGCTCCTCCAGGAATTCCTTCGCGCCTTTTATGAAGGGAGCTTTTATGACATTATCGGTCACAAGCGATTCGAACCTTGAGCACAAATCCTTGAATTTCTCATCGCTGAGCTCCCTGTTCAGCATATTCTTATAGATGTACCTGAATTTCTCGTATCGCGAGACGCCCGTATTCTTCAGGTGGTAGTCTACCACCCTTCCTGCGAAGTCCCCGCCTTCATCCTCGAATAATTCCCCGAACGCTTTCGTCTTGATATCGACGGAATCCGCTATGACGCCGTCAAAATCGAATATGATCACCTTAATCATTTATGACCCCTATGACGGTGCAGGGTGAGCTATCAACCTCTTCCATAAATACGGGCATGACGATCAGCTCATCGATAGGTCCGAGCGCTTGCGGATAATAAATATCCTCGATCAAAAGTATTGCGCGCCTCTCCGGGCCCTCTTCCTTCAGCAGGATCCTGTGCGTCTTTATCCCGGCATCCCGGTTTGAATGCGAGGCGACGGAGATGCAGTCCAAAGCAATCGCCCTCAACCCCGGCAGGGACCTTTTTAAATACTCCGCCGCAGCCGCCGAAAGGTATGGGTTCCTGGAACGGTATCTCTCCGGATCCGCCTGCCTGTATTTCTGGAAACCCGTCCTTATCAGGAGCGCGTCCGGCTTCCCCTGTCCCGCGCGGCCTGCCAGGTCATCTGCCTCGATCGCCTCGCCTGCCTCCTTCGGGACATCGATGATGAGCGGGCGATAAAAAACCAGGTCCTCCGGGGAATAGCCGCCGATCCTGCGGCCGTCATCATAGAAGTGCCCGGGCGCGTCGATATGGGTGCCGGTATGGTTTGAAAACGCGACCTTATAGGTATTACAATGGTCGCCATTCGCCATATCCTTGAGCCTTTCGATGGTGACTTCGGGCGTGCCCGGATAGAGGGGCGTTTTCCTGCCGATATCGTATGATAACCTGACGTAGCGCTTCATTTCTTTTTCTTATGCCCGTCAAGCGTCGGAAGCGGGTTCACTTCCTTATATACGCTCTGGATGCATTTAAGTATCCCCTGCCCGAGGTCGACATACGCGCTGCTGACGATCCTCTTCGCTATCCTCGGCGCGAACGTGTACGGGGTTATCTCATAGTGGTAATTATGCGACGGTTTCACGTATTCGATCTCTATCTTGTTATCAAGCATCTCCTTTACCATCGTAAGGAGGTCCTTGACCTTCATCTGCTGGTTTCCCGTGATTATCACATACTCGTTGACGAACTCATCCTTGAGGATATCCGCGCTGCCTTTAGCGGCGTCGCTAACATGTATGTACTCCCTTATCTCCTCGCCGTCCCCTTCCCTTACGATCTTCTTTTCCGTCAGGGCCTTCTTGACGATCTGGTAAATGAAATTCCGCTCGTCGACCCTCGGGCCGTAGAGCGAGCCGTAACGCAGTATCGTATATGGCAGCCCGAAGACCTCATTGTAATTCTCTATCAGCAGTTCGCAGGCCTGCTTGGTGCTCCTGTAGAAGGAGCCTGCTTTGCTGTAGACATAGACCGAGCTCGCGAAGACAAACCTTTTGACCTTATTCTTCCTGCACGCTTCCAGGATGACCGTATTGCCCAGTATGTTTATCCTGACGCTGTCCAGGGGCGCCTTGCTGGCGTGGTCGAT
>JBAZFE010000063.1:0-7787 GCA_041653555.1 Candidatus Omnitrophota bacterium | reverse complement strand
AGCACGGATAAGGTTGCGCCGGTCGATCATATAAATGCCTACGAGGCGAACAAGGCGCTGCTTGATAAGATACGCAAGGATGTCGGGACCATGGAGAACCTCGTGATCGGCCTCGGTAAGGATGCGGGAAAGATAATGGGGGATAGTTCGACAGGTTCGAGGTCCCTCGACGAGGTCTCGGCCGAGGCGGACAGGAGCATAGAGGCCCCCGGGCCTGCCGTCAAACCGAAGACGGTCACGCTTAAGATAGAGATCAGCAACCCGTCCAAGGCCGAAGCCCGCAGTATACCCGTCAATTATTACCTTCCTCCGGAGATCCGCAAGGACGATATCGTGGACGCGAAAGAGCTGGAACCGCGCTTAGATACCGAAAAGTCAATATATTACATGTACCATCCCGGCGTCGAACTCGGGCCCGGGGAGAGCAGGATCTTCGAGATCATCGTCAAGGACAAGTGGTCGGTCAGCGAGCCGGTGCTGCTCTCGCTGAAGAAACAGGCGGAGGCGATCGCAAAGCTCGCATCGGAGACGAAGGCGGATCCCGCGGTAGAGGGCCTCGCCAAGGAAGTGATAGAGAACATAGACGCGATGCTCGGCAAGCAGGCGGCCCAGTCCGAAACTTCGGAGTATTATTCGCAGCAGCAGCAGGTTGCCGAGATACAGAAGTCTATCAGCAGGATGGCGGACCTCTTAAGGCAGGCCGGCGTAAGCGAAGCGCAGCTGAAGAAGATACAGAACATGCTCGTAAAGGGCAAGACGGACCAGGGCACCGGGGCGGACCCGAAAGGCGTGAAGCTTCTCGCCGGCACGATATTCAAGGGCAAGGCGCCGTCGACCGCGACGACCTGGAAGATAATTTTCATCATAATAATATTCCTCGCGGTGATGACCGGGATATTTTTCCTGATGTGGTCGGCGCAGGCCGCCCGCGAGAAGAAGATCGAAAAGGTGGCGGATGAAAGTAACGATACTGAACCCAAAAAGGACGATATTTGAAGGGAACGCGCAGAGCGTCTTCCTTCCGGGAGACCCGTGGGAGTTCGAGGTCCTCGATTTCCACAGGCCGGCGATAAGCCTTTTGAAGCGCGGGGATATAATCCTGGACTGGAAGAAGGCGGTCCGTATAAAGAGGGGCATAGTAAAGGTCCATAATAACGAGCTTGTCGCGCTCGTGGAGGAATAGCATGCGTAATTTCCTTATAGTTCTCGTGATGTTCGTGACGATATTGGGCCCGTCGGCGGTCATAGCCGCGATAGGCTTCGCGAGCATAAGGGCGCTCGGGCGCAATCCGTCCGCAGCGCCGAAGATCATGCAGGCGATGATAATATCGCTGATATTCGCCGAGGCAATAGCGGTCATAGCGCTGCTCATATTGTTCCAGTTATTCGGAAGATGAACGGGGGGTTTACATGGAAATACTGATACCGATGATAATCCTGCAGGTCGTGACGTTCGCGGCGCTCGTCTTCGTCCTGCGCAAGCTCATGTATTCGGCCTCCGCCGATGAAGCCGGCCGGCTGAAGCAGATGGAAGAGGAGTACATCAGGCGCACGCAGGACCTCGCCGCCAAGATGGACGCGGTCGATAAGGAGTACCGCGCGAAGGTCACTATAGCCGAAGAAGAGGCCCGCCGTTTGAAGGATGAGGCGAAGATCGAGGTGGAGAAGATAAAAGAGGATTCGCTGACCGAGGCCCGCGACGAGAGCGAGCGTATAGTTAACCAGGCCGTGAGCACGCGCGCCAAGATCAGGCAGGAGCTCGAGGCGCAGGCGCTCGATAAGGCCCTGGAGCTTTCGAGGAAACTCATCGAGAAAGTGATCGATTCGAAGCACCAGAAATTGCTGCATGCCGGGCTCATCGATGAGCTCATCGATGAGCTCGATAAGGTCGACGGCGCGAAACTGTCCGTGGCGCCGGATAAAGGCGAGGTCGCCGTGGCCCACGAGCTCGGGAAGGATGCGCTGGACAGGATCGCGGCGGCAGTATCGAAGAAGGCGGGCAAGAAGATACAGCTGACGGAGAAGACTGACAGGTCATTGGCCGCAGGCGCGGTCATAAAACTCGGAAGCATAGTCATAGATGGCAGCATCGCCGGAAGGTTAAAGGATGCCTACGCGGATTGAGACCGTAAAAATACGCGAGGTCGGCCAGATACGCGAGATCAAGAAGGACATCGCGAAGGTCACCGGCCTCGAGAGCTGCATGAACGGCCAGCTCGTCGACATCACCCAGAACTCCAAGGGGATGGTCATGGGGTTCGTTGCCGGCGAGATCCCCGTGCTGCTTCTCGGAAAGACCGATGAAGTAAGGGTAGGCGATAAGGTCTACAGCAGGATGGAGCCTTTCAAGATACCCGTCGGAGAGAATTTCGTCGGACGGGCCGTCAACGCGCTCGCCGAGCCGATAGACGGCAGGGGGCCGATAGAGCCGGGAGCGCATTATTCCGTCTTCAGGGACGCGCCGTCCGTCCTCGAGAGGATCCCGATCACCGAGACCTTCGAGACCGGAGTGCTCATCATAGATTCGACGATACCCATCGGAAAGGGGCAGAGGGAGCTTATAATCGGGGACAGGATGACCGGCAAGACCGCGATATGCACCGACGCGATAATTAACCAGAAGGGCAAGGATATCGTCTGCATATACTGCTGCGTCGGCCGCGCGTATTCGACGCTCGAGAGGATAGCCGAGACGCTGAGGGTATCGGGCGCCATGGATTACTCGATAATAGTTTCGGCGACGGCGTCGTGCTCCGCCGGCGAGCAGTACCTCGCCCCGTATACGGCCTGCGCCCTCGGGGAATATTTCATGGACAAGGGCAAGAACGTATTCGTCGTATTCGACGACCTGACGAAACACGCGTGGATATACAGGCAGATATCGCTGCTGCTCGAACGCCCGCCCGGACGCGAGGCATACCCCGGAGACGTATTCTACCTGCATTCGCAGCTGATGGAGCGCGCCGGCAAACTGAGCCCCGAATGCGGCGGGGGTTCGATGACGTTCTTCCCTATCGTAGAGACGCTGCAGGGCGACGTGACCGGTTACATATCGTCGAACCTCGTCTCGATGACCGACGGGCAGATATACCTTAATACGCAGTTATTCAACGAGGGCTTCAAGCCGGCCGTCGATACCGGACTTTCGGTATCGAGGATCGGGAACAAGGCGCAATGCCCCGCGGTAAGGGAGTTGAGCGCGATGCTGAGGCTCGAATATATCCAGTATAACGACCTGCTGAAGGTCACGCGGTTCAAGACCGGGATGTCGGACGAGGTCACGATGCGCCTGAAACGCGGTGAGATAATAACGCAGCTCTTCCTGCAGAATAAGAATGAGCCGTACCCTGCCATTAAAGAGATAATACTCCTCTATGCGCTGCGCAAGGGCGTGCTCGACGTGCTTTCGAGGCCCGAGATAGAGGATTTCAAGAGGAGGATAACCGATTTCGCGCAGGCGGCCTATCCCGGCCTGTTCGACGAGATCTCCGAAAATAAGGACCTGTCGCCCGATGTGAAGAAGCAGCTCAACGACTGCATAGTTGCGTTCTTCAGGAAGAAGGACAAGAAATAATGCTTTCGACGCAGAGGCTCAAGAAGGAACTGAGGGTCAACAGTGACCTGACCGGCCTGCTTGACGCGCTGAAATGGATAGCGCTCTCGCAGTTCCGGATGCTGCAGAAGAAGAAGGAGCGTTTCGCGACGTTTACCGAGGCGTTCGAGGGGTTTTTCAGGATAATAGATTTCAGCCGCGTCGAACACCCTTTCGCCAAGGGCGAGGGCAGGCTCGGGATCATAATGATAACATCGGATGAGGGTTTCATGGGCGGCCTTAACGCGAAAGTCATCAATACCGCGCTGGCATATCCGGGCGCCTCCGGCGCCGAGCTGATAATACTGGGCGAGCGCGGCGCGAGTTTCCTGAAAGAGTCGGGCAGGAAGTTCGTGCAGTTCCCCGGCATAGCCGCGGAAGAGCGTTACGAGGCGTCATTGAAGCTCAAGGACTATATAATGAAAGAAGGGCTCGCGGGAAAGTTCGGGCGCCTTGTGCTCTTTTACCCGAAGCCGGTCTCCTTCACGCTGCAGGAGGTCGAGGCGCTGAAGATCCTGCCGTGCGACGAGCTCTTCGAGAAGAGGAAGGACCTGACGGCCGGCATCGACAGGCTGATCATCGAGTCGCCCGTGAACGGCATCATCGAATATCTTGTAGGCGAGTGGATAACGCAGAAACTGTTCGAGGTCCTCGAGGACAGCAAGCTCTCGGAGTTCTCGGCGCGCGCTGTGCATCTCGAGGAGAGCCACCAGGTGCTGGAGCAAAGGGACAGGTCGCTGAAGCTGCAGTATTTCCGCAGCCAGCATAACCTTATAGACAAAGGCATACGCGAGACGTTCTCGGCGCAGCTGCTGAGGAAGGGGGCCGCTTGAACAAGGATGGGCGCGTCATATCGGTGCAGGGCCCGGTCGTGGACGTGGTGTTCGAGGAAGGCGCCCATGTGCCGAACCTTTACGAGGCCGTGGAGACGACGACGCATGACGAGCGCAGGATAATACTCGAGGTCGCAGAACACCTGAAGGGAAATATCGTGCGCTGCATATCCCTGTCATCGACGCTGAACCTGCAGTATAACGCCAAGGCGGTCCCGCTCAACGATGTCATAAGGATACCCGTCGGCCGCGGGGTATTCGGAAGGATAATAAACGTTCTCGGGGAGCCGATAGACAGGAAAGGCCCGATAGTCTCCGAGGAGACCGCGCCTATAAGGAAGGGAGCGGTCAGCGTCACCCTCGACCCGTCGAGGTACGAGGGCCGCCGGACCGAGATACTCGAGACCGGCATAAAGGTCATCGACCTGCTCTTCCCGTTCGCGAAGGGCGGCAAGATCGGAGTGCTCGGCGGCGCGGCGCTCGGAAAAAGCATCCTGATGCTCGAACTGATACATAATATCGTGCAGCGCCACAAGGGAGTCTGCGTCTTCACCGGAGCGGGCGAGCGTATCAGGGAAGGCAACGAGCTGTATTTCGAGTTCGAGAAGCAGAAGATCCTCGACAAGATCATGATGGCGTTCGGCCAGATGAACGAGCCGCCCGGCACGAGGTTCGAGATAGCCGCGACCGGCATCACGCTGGCCGAGTACCTGCAGGAGCAGAACCACGACGTGCTCTTCTTCATAGATAACGTATACAGGTTCGTGCAGGCCGGCGCCGAGATATCGACGCTGCTCGGGCGCGTCCCGTCGGAGACGGGCTACCAGCCGACGCTGACGTCGGAGCTCGGGGATTTCCACGAGAGGATACGCTCGAAGGAGAGCGGTTCGATAACCTCCATCGAGGCGGTCTACGTCCCCGCCGACGACCTTACCGACCCGGCCGTAGTCACGATATTCACTTACCTGGACTCCATAATGGTCCTCTCGCGCGAAAAGATACAGCTTGGGCTCTATCCGGCCATCGACGCGCTCGTATCGTCGAGCAGCACGCTCGATCCCGGAATAGTAGGCAAGGAGCATTTCGATATCGCGCAGGAATGCCTGAAGATATTCGCGAAATACGAGGAATTGCGCAGGATAGTCGCGGTCATAGGCATCGAGGAACTCTCGAGGACCGACCGCGTGCTCTACGACCGCGCGAGGAAACTGCAGAATTTCCTGACCCAGCCTTTCTTCGTCGCGGAGATATATACCGGCAAGAAGGGCGAGTACGTGCCGATACACGATACGCTCGAGACATGCGGCAAGATCGTCAGCGGGAGGCTCGACAGCGTTCCCGAGGAGGATTTCTATATGATAGGCAAGTTCCAGAGACCGGAGGCATAAAATGGCATTGAGGCTCGGCGATATACTGGTCGAAAAGAAGATAATAACGGGCTACGAGCTCGAACAGGCCGTCAAGGAACAGCAGAAGACGAAGGAAGCCCTCGGCTCCGTGCTCGTGAGGATGGGTTTCATATCCGAGCGGCAATTGCTCCAGATACTCGCCGAACAGCAGGGAATACCCTTCGTGGAGTTCAAGGACATAAAGATAGACGATAAGGCCGTAAAGAGCGTGCCCGCGAAGTTTGCGGTGCATTATAAGGTGATGCCGATAGCCATAGACGGCCATATGCTGACGATCGCGACATCGAACCCGTTCGATATGTGGCCGGTCGACGACCTCGAGACGAACTTAGGATTCCGCGTCGAACGCGTGCTCTCGTCGTCCTCCGACATCCTCGAGATGATCCGCAAATATTACGGCGTCGGCGCCGACACGATAGAGAGGATACTCGCCGAGGAACCGAAGGAAGGCAGGCCCGACGCCTCCCCGTCGGAGAAGGTCGAGGACCTCACGAAGATGGCGACGGACGCCTCCGTCATCAAACTGGTCAACCAGATACTCCAGCAGGCGATCAACGACAGGGCCACCGACATCCATATAGAGAGGTTCAGGGAGGAACTGAGGCTCAGGTACAGGATAGACGGCATACTCTACGATACGCAGATAGCCGGGGAGATAAAATACCTCTACAGCGCGATAATATCGAGGATCAAGATAATGTCGGGGCTCAATATAATAGAGCGCCGCATCCCGCAGGACGGCCGCGCGAAGGTCAAGATAGGCAATGAGGAATACGACCTGCGCATCTCGATACTTCCCACGCTCTACGGGGAGAACATCGTCGTGAGGATACTCCCGACCACCATGCTCTTCAACATCGCGCAATTGGGGCTCTCGAAACCTTACCAGGAGATATTCGAACAGCTGCTGAAGAAACCCCACGGCATAATCTTCCTGACCGGCCCGACCGGCAGCGGCAAGACGACGACGCTCTACGCGTGCCTGAGCATGCTCAATACGCGCGAGCGCAAGATAATCACGATAGAAGACCCGATCGAGTACGAGCTCGGAGGCATCTCGCAGCTCCAGATAAAGCCGGCGATAGGATTTACGTTCGCCACGGCATTGCGCAGCGTGCTGCGCCACGACCCGGACATAATAATGGTCGGCGAGGTCAGGGACTTTGAGGCGGCCGAGATAACGATACAGACCGCGCTTACAGGGCACCTTGTCTTCTCGACGCTGCATACTAACGACGCGGCGACCGGCGCGACGCGCCTTATAGATATAGGCATAGAGCCGTACCTCGTCGCGTCATCGGTCGAGGCGTTCATCGCCCAGAGGCTCGTGCGCGTGATCTGCGAACACTGCAAGGCGGACGTTACCGCGCAGTCGCAGGACGCGGTCAAGAGCATAGAGAAGGACCTCAAGATGGACCGCAGGGAGATCAAAATATATAAGGGCAAGGGATGCAAGGCGTGCAATTTCACCGGCTACATGGGCAGGACCGCGATATACGAGATACTTCTGGTCAAGGATGATATCCGGGGGCTTATAAACCAGAAGGCGTCTTCCGACATCATAAGGAAGAAGGCGGTCGAGCTCGGAATGAATACCCTGAAGCAGGACGGGTGGGCAAAGGTTGTCGAAGGCGTGACGACCCCCGAAGAGGTGCTCAGGGTCACGCATTTGGAGGATTGACGTATGCCATTCTACACCTACAAAGCTAAGAGCGGGCCCGATAAGGTCGTAAGCGGGGAGATAGAAGCCGCTTCGCAGGATGCCGCGGTCGAGAAACTCGGCGAGAAGGGCCTTACGCCCGTCAGCGTGACCGAGGCTTATACGGCAGAGCCATTCGGGGGCCATCCCGCACCATTAGCAGCGGGATGGCCCCAAAGTTCCCCGCGTTCGGCGCATGCCTCATCCGGCGACATCGACATATTCACGCGGCAGATAGCCAGTCTCATAAAGGC
>JBAZFE010000062.1:0-7799 GCA_041653555.1 Candidatus Omnitrophota bacterium | reverse complement strand
CGACACTGAAATCGCTGCCCGGCATTGGAGAACAGAGGGCGAAGGAGATAGTCGCCAAGCTGCAGAACAAGGTCGGCAAGTTCGGCCTGATACAGGAATACGGCATTGAGGTCACGGTATCGAAGGAGCAGGATTTTGTCGAGGAAGCGGTCGATGTCCTGCTGCAATTACAATATACGAAACAGGAAGCGAAGGACATGGTCCAGAAAGCGCTGCAGCGCTCCCCTAAGAGCAATACGGCCGAGGACCTGCTGAACGAAGTCTACAAACATAAGAAGGGCTCCAAATGAGCGCCGGCAAGGAAAACGAGGAAGGGTCGCTGCGCGAGAAGCTCGTCTTCACACAGGAGACGGAGGAAGACGCGATACTGAACCTGTCCCTGCGCCCGTCCAAGGTAAATGATTTTGTCGGGCAGAAGGCCGTGGTCGATAACGTGCTTATTGCGATAGCGGCGGCAAATCGCAGGAAGGAGCCGCTCGAGCATGTCCTCTTCTCGGGGCCGCCCGGACTCGGAAAGACCACGCTCGCCCATATAATCGCCGGCGAGATGGGCACGAAGATAACCGCTACATCCGGCCCGGCCATAGAACGCGCCGGCGACCTTATCGGCATCCTCACGAACCTCGGCGAGGGCGACATATTGTTCATCGACGAGATACACCGCCTCTCGAAGGTCGTCGAAGAGTTCCTCTACCCGGCCATGGAGAACTACCAGATAGATTTCACGATAGACAAGGGCCCCTACGCGAAGACGATAAAATTCAACCTTAAGCATTTCACGCTGATAGGCGCCACGACCCGCTCGGGGCTGTTGAGCGCGCCCATGCGCGGACGGTTCGGCATGCTCTATACTCTCGATTTCTACTCCCCTGAGGAGCTTGTCCAGATCGTGAAAAGGTCGTCAAAGATACTTAAGATAGACCTGGACAAGGAGAGCGCTTCTGAGATATCCCGCAGGGCCCGCGGCACCCCGCGTATCGCGAACAGGCTGCTTCGCAGGGTCAGGGATTACGCCGAAGTCAAGAATGAAGGAAAGGTCGACGCGCAGACCGTAGGCAAGGCGCTGGCCATGCTCGGTATCGACGAAATGGGGCTCGATACCCTGGACAGGAAAGTCCTTAAGGCGATAATAGAGACATACAAGGGCGGACCCGTTGGTATAGAGTCGCTTGCCGCGACGCTCAACGAGGAGCCCGATACGATATCGGATGTGGTCGAACCCTTCCTGCTGAAGATAGGGTTCCTTAAACGGACCCCGAGGGGGAGGGAAGCGACTGACGCTGCCTGCGCGCACCTGAAAGTCCCGCCAAAGAAAGAATCCCAGAAGGAGTTATTCTAGCCGGTCATGCGCAATCGCCTCTTCCTATCCGTCCTGATCGTGCTTGCGGTAAATTTTGCCGACGTCCTGGCCGCGCCGGTGGTCCGCGTCGCTGTGGCCAAGGATTCGGATGCGGTCAAGATCTTCATCGCGGGAAACTTCAGGATAACGGACCTCATATCAAAAAGCATACTGCTCGAGGAGAAATACCTCGGCGAGACTTCGCTGACCTCTTCAGAGGACGGGTTCATCGCGGGGGACCTTAAGGTGTCGGCCGCGGCGATAGGCATAGAGCCGCTCGGCGGTGCGAGGGCGTATATCAATGACCGCGTATTCAGGGGAGAGATAAGGGTATTCAAGAACGCGGGCAAGGTCACGGTCGTCAACGCCGTCGACCTCGAGGAGTACCTATACGGCGTGATACGCAATGAGGTGTCGACATGGTGGCCTATGGAGTCGTTGAAAGCCCAGGCGATCGCCGCGAGGACATACGCGTTGAACCAGATGAAGGAGTCGAAGGGCAAGGATTATGATGTCCAGGCCGACGTGAGCTCGCAGGTCTACGGCGGGATATTTTCCGAAAAATGGAGGACGAACAGGGCCGTCGACCAGACCAGGGGCGAGGTACTCACCTATAACGGCGCAATATTCCCGACCTTTTTCCACGCTACCTGCGGGGGCAGCACGTTCGACGCCGCGAACCTCTGGAACATAGACCTGCCTCCCCTTAAAGGGGTGAAGTGCGGCTGGTGCGGCAAGTCGCCGCATTATTACTGGGAGCGCTGGACCCCGGTGAGTGAGGCGGAGAAGAAGCTCGAGGCGGCCGGCTATCCGGTCGGCGATATACTCGGATTCGACGTGATCAGGAGGGACCCTTCCGGCAGGATACTGGAACTGAGGGTCAAGGGCAGCAGGGGGGACTCGGTCCTGCTCGCGAAGGATTTCAGGAGGATAATAGGCGGCGATATTGTCAGGAGCACCAATTTCAAGGTAACGGTCGTCGGAGAATACGCCGCGTTCGAGGGGCTCGGATGGGGACACGGGGTCGGGTTCTGCCAGTGGGGGGCGTATTATATGTCCCGCGCGGGAAAGAAAGCGGACGAGATACTTTATTTCTATTACCCCGGCACTAAGATAATGAAGGATTACGGCGCCGGTACAGCCAAGGAGAAAACGTGAGGCTAAGCGAGTTCGATTACAAACTTCCGGAAGAACTTATCGCGCAGTACCCCGCCCGGTCGCGTGACGCCTCGCGGCTTATGGTCGTGCATAAATTATCTAAGAAGATCGAGCACAGGAATTTCTCCGATATCGCGGATTATATCGGCGCATCGGACTGCCTCGTGGTCAACGATACGAAGGTTATAAAGGCGCGCCTGCCCGGAAAGCGCGCCGATACCGGCGGCAAGGCCGAGATAATGCTGATAGAAAAACTCAGCGACAGGCTTTACAAATGCCTGATAGATACCTCGACCAAGGTTAAGGTCGGCACTAAATTCGTATTCGGGGCGGAGCCCTGCGAACTTACCGGCGTGATCCGCGGCGAGAGCGAAGGCATAAGGCTCATAGAGTTCAGCATGAACGGCGCGGATTTCAACGCGATACTCGAAAAGATCGGCATCGTGCCGCTGCCGCCGTATATAAAGAGGGCGCCCGAGAAGACGGACGAAGAGAGGTACCAGACTATCTACGCCAGGTCTCCGGGAGCCGTTGCCGCGCCGACAGCGGGCCTGCATTTTACGGATGATGTCATGAACAGGATAAAGTCGAGAGGCGCTTCGGTCGAATCGGTGACGCTGCATGTCGGATACGGCACGTTCAAGCCGGTCGCGGTAGATGAGGTCTCGAGGCATAAGATCGAGCCAGAACTTTTCGACCTTAAGGCCGAGGTTGCCCAGAGGTTGAACGGTGCCAAGGAGAAGGGCGGGAAGATATTCGCGGTCGGGACGACCACATGCAGGGTCCTCGAGGGCCAGGCGCAGCTCGTCAAGGGTTCCAGGAACAGGATCGGGCCGGGTAAAGGATGGACAAACCTTTTTATTTACCCGCCGTATAACTTCAAGTTCGTCGACGCGCTCGTGACCAATTTCCACCTGCCGAAGACCACGCTGCTTATGCTCGTCGCGGCTTTCTGCGGGAAAGAGGTCATGCTGCAGGCGTACGATGAAGCCGTGAAGGAGAAGTACAGGTTTTACAGCTACGGCGATTCGATGCTGATAATATGAAGATAGAGATCACGGGCAGGGACACAGGGACGCGCGCGAGGGCGGGAAAGCTTCGCACCTCCCACGGGGAGTTCGAGACCCCCGCGTTCATGCCGGTCGGCACGCAGGCGACTGTAAAGACGCTCTCGAATGACGAACTCAAGGAGTGCGGGGTACAGATACTCCTTTCAAACGCGTACCATTTGTACCTGCGCCCCGGCGAAGACATCATAAGGAACGCGGGTGGGCTGCATAAATTCATGGGCTGGGACAGGCCGATACTTACGGACTCGGGAGGCTTCCAGGTCTTCAGCCTCGCGGTATTGCGCAAGGTCAGCGATGAAGGCGTCGAGTTCCAGTCGCACATTGACGGTTCGAAGCACTTCCTGACGCCGGAGAAGATGGTAGGGTTCCAAACCGCGCTCGGAAGTGATATAATGATGGTCCTTGACGAGTGCGTCCAGTACCCGTGCGAACACGAGACGGCAAGGCGCGCTGTCAAGAGGACGCTCGATTGGGCGAGGTTATCCAAGTCGGCGTTCAGGTCCGGCAAGGGGCAGCACCTGTTCGGCATAGTCCAGGGAGCGTCGTATAAAGACCTCAGGCAGGAGTGCGCCGAGGAGCTGGTCAAAATGGATTTTGACGGTTACGCGCTCGGAGGGCTCGCGGTCGGAGAGCCGAGGGAGATTACCCGCGAGATCACGGGTTTCACCACGGACCTTTTGCCGGAAGATAAGCCCCGTTACCTGATGGGCGTCGGCGAACCGCAGGATATACTGGAAGCGGTATCGTCGGGGATTGACATGTTCGATTGCGTTATCCCGACGAGGAACGGGCGCAACGGGACCGCGTTCACATCGGCCGGGCGCTTCTCGGTCAGGAACGCCGGTAATTCGGATGACCTTCGGCCGATCGAGGAAGGCTGCGGCTGTTATGCGTGCAAAAACCACACACGCAGCTATATAAGGCACCTGTTCAATACCGACGAGATACTGGGATTGAAGCTCGTATCCCTGCATAACGTTTATTTTTACCAGAAGTTGATGCGCGAGATAAGGAAAGCCATAACGGACGGGAAGTTCACGGAATACAAAAACGAAAGGATAACAAGATGGATCAGCAAGCCGCAGGTTCGATAGTCAGCTTTTTGCCCCTGGTACTGATATTTGTGGTATTCTATTTTTTGCTTATCAAACCGCAGCAGAAGGAACGCAAACGCCACGAGGAGATGGTCAAGGCCCTCGCAAAGAACGATGAGGTGGTCACCTCCGGCGGCATCCACGGGACTATAGTAAACGTAAAAGAGACGTCCGTTGTGCTGCGCGTAGACGAGAACGCGAAGATGGAAGTCGATAAATTCGCGATAGCTTACACGGTGAAGAAGAGGTCATCAGGAGAAGAGAAATGAAAAGGGGACTTATCTGGAAGATAGCTTTAGTAATCGTACTGGCATGCGTGTCACTTTGGCTTATAAACCCGATGCTGGACGTAAAAGACCAGAGCGGGAAGGTTGTAAAGGAAGGCAAGATAAACCTAGGACTTGACCTGCAGGGCGGCATGCACCTCGTGCTCAGGGTCGATACGTCGAAGATACCGGAAGACGCGAGGAAGGACGCCACCGAGCGCGCGCTTGAGGTGATCCGCAACAGGATAGACGAGTTCGGCGTAAAGGAACCGCAGATATCCCCGCAGGGGAAAGACGAGATAGTCGTCCAGCTGCCCGGCATAACCGACAGGCTCAGGGCATTGGAGCTTATAGGCAAGACCGCCTTGCTCGAGTTCAAGCTTGTCTCGAGCGACCCGGATAAATTGAGCAAGGCGCTCCAGGGAGATGTGCCCGCGGGATTCGAACTGCAGAAGGACGATAACGGCGATCCCCTGCTTATAGAGAAGGACGCTGTCCTTACGGGAGACGCGCTTACCACGGCGTTCATGAGTTTCGACCAGTCGCGTTTCAACGACCCGTATGTCTCGATACAGTTCAGCGCCGACGGCGCGAAGAAATTCGCGAAGGTCACACAGGAAAATGTCGGCCGCCGGCTTGCCATCGTGCTTGACGGCAAGGTGAAATCCGCGCCCGAGATAAAAGAGGCGATACCTTCCGGGCAGGCGCAGATAACCGGCAGGTTCTCCAAGGAAGAGGCGGGCGACCTTGCGATAGTGCTCAAGGTCGGCGCGCTCCCCGCCCCGGTATATATCGAGGAGGAGAGGACCGTAGGCCCGCTGCTGGGACAGGATTCCATCAACTCGGGCATCAAGGCGACGCTTTACGGCGCCCTTTTTGTCGGCGTCTTCATGCTGGTATATTACCTGCTGGCGGGTTTCATCGCGGATATAGCGATGGCCCTCAACATCATACTGCTTTTGGGCGCGATGGCATATTTCAAGGTCACGCTGACGCTGCCCGGTATAGCGGGTATCGTGCTTACCCTGGGTATGGCGGTCGACGCCAATGTGCTGATCCAGGAGAGGATGCGCGAGGAGCTCGAGGCGGGCAAGACGCTGGGCCAGGCGATAAGGCTCGGATATGAAAGGGCCATGAGCGCCATAGTCGACTCGAACCTCACGACCGTAGTCGCGGCCGTATTCCTCTTCCAGTTCGGTACCGGCCCGATACGCGGTTTCGCGCTTACGCTGATCATCGGCCTGCTGATAAGCATGTTCACGTCAGTCTTCGTGACAAGGGTCATATTCGAAGTGTTGATGGGCCTGAAGCTCATCAAGGGCCTGCCGATGCTCAAAATTATCGGGACCCCGAAGATCGACTATATTAAAATACGCTGGATATGCTACGCGCTTTCGGCGGCGGTGCTTGTAGTGGGAATGGGTACCTATTTCATGAAGGGCGCGGACATGTACGGGGTCGATTTCAAGGGCGGCCAGGTCCAGGAGTTCAAGTTCGCGAAGGCGATGGATGTCAAAGACGTGCGCAACGCGTTGGCCGAGATAGACCTGGGCAGTTCCTCCGTCCAGCAGCTAAAGGACGACCCGAAGGTGTTCATAATACGCGTGCCGGAAAAGGTCACCGACGAGATATCGAAGAAGTTCGATACCGCGTTCAAGGACAATAAGGCCGAGGTGATCAGGGTAGACAAGGTCGGGCCTTCGGTCGGGAGCCAGCTGCGCACAAAGGCGATATACGCTATTGTATTCTCGATGCTCGGCATCATGGTCTATGTCGCTTTCAGGTTCAAGCACTGGTATTTCGCGGTGCCTGGCGTGATCGCGTTGTTCCATGATGTTTTTATCGCGATGGGTTTCATGGCGCTGACGGGCCGCGAGATGTCGTTATTGATCGTATCCGGCCTCCTGACGATCGCCGGTTTTTCGATAAACGACACGATAGTCATCTATGACAGGATAAGGGAAAACGCAAGGTTGAACCATAAGATGTCGCTGAAGGAACTGATCAACCTGAGCGTCAACCAGACGTTGTCGAGGACGCTGCTGACGTCTTTCACGGTGCTCGTCGTCGTGGCGATACTGTACATGTACGGCGGATCGGTATTGAATGATTTCGCCTTCTGCCTGATGGTGGGTTTTATATCGGGCGTCTATTCGACGGTGTTCATCGCGAGCCCGCTTGTGCTGTTGTTCCACGGCAATAAGAAAAGGGGTTTATGAGCAATAACAAGTTTGCGCAGATACGCAGGCTGCTTATAATAATCCTCGTCCTTAACTGGGGCGTGGCTTTGGCCAAGATCGTCTGGGGGCACCTGACCCACTCGGCCTCGATGTTCGCGGACGGCATCCATTCGCTGTCGGACGGCACATCTAACATAATCGGCCTCATAGGCATAGGCGTCGCGGCCCGCCCGAGGGATGTCGGACATCCTTACGGCCACAGGAAGTATGAGACGCTCGCGTCGATGGCTATTGCGGTCGCGCTGTTCCTGGTCGCGTTCAAGTTGTTGAGCGATTCGGTACATAAACTGGTCCACCAGGAGCTTATAAATCCCGAAGCCAACCTGATGAGCTTTATCGTAATGGGCGCGACGCTTGCGGTCAACTTCAGCGTCATGCGGTACGAACGGAAGAAGGGCAAAGAACTCAACAGCGATTTCCTGGTCGCCGATGCCATGCATACGGGCTCCGATATCCTGGCTTCCATCATGGTCATCGTAAGCTTGGTAAGCGTGAGGCTCGGCCTGCCTATAATAGACGTCATTGCGGGCATGGTCATATCCGTGCTGATCGGCTATGTCGGCGTCGGGATACTCATGGACAGCTCGAGGGTCCTTACCGATTATGCGGTGATCAATTCCCAGCAGATCACA
>JBAZFE010000061.1:0-7852 GCA_041653555.1 Candidatus Omnitrophota bacterium | reverse complement strand
CGCAAGTCTTCTGTTGGTCTTTGGAAGTTGTTGTCAGTAGGCATAGGAGTATAACGTTCTAAATGTGAACGATACCCATTTTACGCTATAACCCCTTATGTGTCAATAGGAATAATTTAACGGGGAGAGTTAGTTAGGGGGTATTCCTAAAGTAAAAGACCGTATCCTCGAGCCCCTTTTCCAGGAATATTTTGGGGGACCACCCGAGGATTTTTTTTGCCCTTGAGATATTCGGCTGGCGGACCTTCGGATCGTCTTCGGGTAGGGGTTCATGTGTGATCACGGACTTGCTTCCGGTGAGTTTAATTATCTTCTTTGCTATCTCAAGCACTGTGATCTCCCTCGGGTTCCCGATATTCACCGGATCATTGGTCGCGGAACGCATTAAAGCGTAAATACCCCTCACGAGATCATCTACATAACACAAACTCCTCGTCTGCCCGCCCTTTCCGTAAACAGTGACGGGCCTGTTTGCCAGCGCCTGAGTTATGAAATTCGGCACCGCCCTGCCGTCATCCTTGCGCATGCGCGGTCCGTATGTGTTGAATATCCTGACGATCTTTGTGTCCAGTTTATGAACGCGGTGGTAGGCCATGGTCATCGCCTCCGCGAACCTCTTCGCCTCATCATATACGCCCCTCGGCCCTATCTGGTTCACATTGCCGCAGTATGTCTCAGGCTGCGGGTTTACGAGCGGGTCGCCGTAGACCTCGCTGGTCGAGGCCAGCAGGAATTTAGCCCCTTTAGCTTTTGCCAGCCCAAGGGCATTATGGGTGCCTAGGCTTCCGACCTTCAATGTCTGTATGGGATACCTGTGGTAGTCGACGGGGCTGGCGGGCGACGCGAAATGGAGCACGAAGTCGACCGGGCCGTCGAGATCGATATGGTTTGACACGTTCTGGTTGACGAATTTAAAAGCCTTGTTGCGCAGCAGGTGCGCGATATTCTCTTTCTTCCCGGTAATAAGGTTATCCATGCAGATGACCTTATGCCCTTTTCCTATCATGAAATCGCAAAGGTGCGACCCGATGAAGCCCGCGCCGCCCGTTATGAGTATCCTCAAAGCTTTCCCTCCATAAAATCCGTTACGCACTTCGCCGCGTATTCGAGTTCCTCATTGTTCAGCTCCGGATATACCGGAAGCGCGAGCACCTCCCCGCATGCCTTCTCGCTAACGGGGAAATCGCCCTTCTTCCATCCGAACCCGGCGTATACCGGCTGAAGGTGGAGCGGGATCGGATAGTATACCGCGGTACCTACGCCCTTTGCCGTAAGGGCCTCCTTGAGCCCGTCCCTTTTCCCTCCGGGAACCCTTATATTATAAATATTATAGACGTGCCTGCGGCCCGCCGCCTCGGACGGCAATACCATCTTTCCGGCCGCCTTGAGGCCCGCGAATGCCGAATCATAATATTTGGCGTTCTTCCTGCGCGATCCGTTCCATTCATCGAGATGGCGGAGCTTCACCCTGAGGATCGCCGCCTGGAGCTCGTCGAGCCTGCTGTTGCGCCCTTCCGCCTCATGGAGATATCTCTGCGCCTGCCCGTGGACCCTTAGCATCCTGACCCTGTCGGCCAGGGCTTTATCATCGGTCGTTATCATTCCGCCGTCGCCGAAACATCCGAGGTTCTTGCTGGGGAAGAAACTGAAACACCCGATATCGCCTAATGAACCTACCTTCCTCGCCGCGCCGCCGTCAGCGTCATATTCGGCGCCTGTCGCCTGCGCGCAGTCCTCTATGACCTTAATGTTATGTTTTTTCGAGACGGCCGCAACGGCCGACATGTCGCAGGCCTGCCCGAACAGGTGGACGGGGATGATCGCTTTCGTCTTCTTCGTTATCTTCTTCTCGATCTTCGAAGCGTCGATATTGAACGTATCCGGCTCGATGTCCACGAGCACGGGCGTCGCTCCGTTGAGGCATATAGCCTCTGTCGTCGCGATGAACGTGAACGGGACGGTTATCACCTCGTCGCCGGGGCCTATGCCGAGGGCCTTGACCGCCAGTTCGAGCGCGTCTGTGCCGTTGGCCACGCCCACAGCGTATTTAGCTCCGCAGTACGCGGCCATCTCTTCCTCGAATTTCGCGACGTTCTCGCCGAGGATAAAAGAACCTTTACTTATAACGGAGGCTATGGCGGGGTCGAGCGCGTCCTTCAAGGCCTTGGATTGCCTTACGAGCTCGAATAAAGCGACTTTCATCTTATCTCTTTCCGGTTACCGAGCTAAAATACTCGACCGTCTTCCTCAGCCCAAGGACAAAATCGACCTTAGGATCGAGCTTGAGCAATTTTTTCATCTTAGAGATATCGGAGAGGGTATGCTTCACGTCACCTGCGCGCGCAGGCTCGAACCTGGGCTTTATGTCTTTCCCTATTATCTCATTCAGGACCTTTATCAGGTCGAGAAGGCTGTATGCTTTTCCGCACGCGACATTGAAGACCTCGCCCGAAACGCCTTCGCGCAGCGCTGCGGTAAGGTTGGCGTCAACGACGTTGTCGACATACGTGAAATCGCGGCTCTGCTTCCCGTCGCCGTGCACCGGGGGCTGTTCGCCCTTCAATATGCATGATATGAATTTCGGTATGACCACCGCGTATTCGGACTCCAGCGACTGGCGCGGGCCGAATACGTTGAAATACCTCAGCGCGACTGTCTCGAGGCCGAATGACTTCGCGAACACCCTGCAATAATGTTCACCTGAAAGCTTTGTCGCAGCATAGGGGGACACCGGCTGGGGCATCTGTTCCTCGCTCTGGGGCAGCTTCTCGGAATCGCCGTAGACCGAGCTCGAGGACGCGAATACGACCCTCTTCACCTTGTTGTGCGCCGCCGCGGATAACACATTCAGGGTCCCCATGACATTCACCTCGTCATACAGGGCGGGGTCCGTCATAGATTTTGGGACGGAGCGGAGCGCGGCCTGGTGGATGACGTAATCGCATCCGCGCAGGGCATTTTTCAGCATCTCGATATCGCGAATGTCGCCTTCGATGAATTCTATATCGTTCTTTATCGCCTTCAGGTTCTCTCTATTTCCGGATGAGAGGTTGTCAAGCACCTTCACCTTCTCATTGCGGCGGACAAGTTCATCGGCTATGTTAGAGCCTATGAACCCCGCCCCGCCCGTAACAATGTATGTCGACATCTGTTTAAAGCCTTTCTATTTTATCGCGTTTAACGATGTTCCTCAGCGCGTTGCGCGTATCGATGACTAATTTTGAATTGTTGACGATAAAAGCGTAATCTATGTTCGAATGGTCCGTGACAATTACCGCGCAGTCGTTCTTCCTGACCTCCGCCGCGCCGGGTTTTATCGACCGCATCTTATGCCCGCCGAATGACGAGACCGGCACGAACGGGTCGTAATAGGATATAACGGCGCCGCGCTCCCTCAGCTTCTCTATGACCTCGAACGCGGGGGATTCCCTCGTGTCGGTAACGTCTTTTTTGTATGACAGGCCTATAATAAGTATCTTCGCGCCCTTGACGGCCTTTCCGAACCTCTTATTCAGGGAACGCGATACCCTCTCGGCGACGTATTCCGGCATGTCCGCGTTGATCTTCGAGGCGAGGTCTATGAACCTCGGCTCGAAACCCTGTATCCTCGCCTTCCACGCTAGGTATATCGGGTCTATCGGTATGCAATGGCCTCCGAGGCCGGGGCCGGGATAAAAAGGCATGAACCCGAACGGCTTCGTCTTCGCGGCCTCGATGATCTCCCAGACGTCGACCTTAAGGCTGTCGCACATGAGGGCGAGCTCGTTCACAAGCCCTATATTTACGGACCTGAACGTGTTCTCGAGCAGTTTCACCATCTCGGCGACCTTCACCGATGAGACGGTTATGACCTTACCGACGATCTGCGAGTAAAGCAGGGCGATGTTCTCCCTGCACTCCTTCGTCATTCCGCTTACGACCTTCGGTATGTTATGGGTCATATACCTCGGGTTGCCCGGGTCTATCCTCTCCGGCGAAAAACCTAGCGAGAAATCCCTTCCAACCTTGAGCCCGGTCGCCTCGAGCATCGGGAGTATAACCTCTTCCGTGGTGCCCGGATATGTTGTCGATTCAAGCACGATAACCTGGCCCTTCCTGAGGTTCTTCGCTATCGCCTCGGCAGCCGACACGATAAATGACATATCGGGGTCCTTGGTCTTCCTGAGCGGGGTCGGGACGCAGATGATTATCGCGTCGACTTCCTTAAGTTTGGAATAGTCGGACGTGGCATTAAGCATGCCCTTCTTGACCAGCGGCTTTATCTCTTCGCTGGGGATATCCAGTATATAGGAGACCCCGGCATTTATCGAGTCGACCTTCTTTTTGTCGAGGTCGACTCCGAGCGCCTTGAATCCCTTCTTCGCAAACTCGACGGCCAAAGGAAGCCCGACATATCCCTGGCCTATCACAGCGACCTTCGCCTTTTTGTCCCTTATTCTATCTTTGAACTTGCTTGCCATCAGTTTATTTGCCCCCTCTTTCTTTTATGTAATCCTTTAATGCTTCCCTGTAATGCCTTAATCTATATCCGAGCACGCCCGCTATCCTGGCGTTATCAAGTTCGGTGATCCTGGGCCTCGGCGCGGGCCCGCCCGCTTCTTTTGCCGTTATCGGCGTTACGCCGGCGGCCAGCCCGCAGGACTCCAATATCTCCTTCGCGAACTGGCAGCGCGAGCATATCCCTGAATTAGAAATGTTATATATTCCCGACGGGGCTTTCCCTCGGAGGATCCCTTCCGATAATCCCCTTATCGCGCCCGCGAGGTCCGCGGTATATGTAGGGCCTCCCAATTTTTCGGATATGGCCCTGATCTTGCCGCCTTTTTCCGCCGTATCTATTACGTAATCGACGAAACTCTTTCCTTCAAGACCGAACATCCAACTTGAGCGTATCACCGCGTACTTGCCGCCGGCCGATATTATGTACCTCTCCGCCGCGAGCTTCGACTTTCCGTAGGCGCTTATCGGGTTTACAGCGTCGTCCTCGGTATACGCCGATCCCTTCTCTCCGTCAAACACGTAATCGGTGCTTATGTGGACCAGCAGCGCGCCCGCGGCTGCGGCGGCGTCCGCAATGTTCTTCGCGCCGTCAGAATTGACCCTGGATGCCTCTTCCGGGTTGCGTTCACAGTAGTCGACATCCGCTATCGCCGCGGAATTCACGACGACCTGGGGCTTGAGCTCCCGCACAAGCGAGATAACCTTCTCCCTGTCCGTTATGTCCAGCGCCCCGTGCGTCAGGCCCTTGACTTCGTGGCCGCTTCCGAACGACTTACAAAGAGCGTATCCGAGCATCCCGGCCGAGCCGGTTACAATGACCTTCAAGATCACCCCTTATACTGCTTCTTATAATACGCCTTGTATGAATCTTTATGCTTTATCTTCATCCACCAGTCGCGGTCCGCCCCGTACCATTTGACGGTCTTGTCAAGCGCCTGCGCGAACGTGTGGCCGGGCTTCCATCCCATGGCCCTCAGCTTTGAATCGTCGAGCGAATATCTCCTGTCATGGCCAAGCCTGTCCTTTACATACTCTATCATCGAGGCGTCCTTGCCCATCGCCTTGAGGACCGCATGGACCATCTCTATATTCATCATCTCGTACCCGCCGGCTATATTGTATACCTCGCCTGCCGCGCCCTTATTGAGCACGAAATAGATCCCGTCGCAGTTATCCTCTACAAAAAGCCAGTCGCGCACGTTCTTGCCGTCCCCGTATAACGGGATCTTCTTATCCTCAAGTAGGTTCGTGATGCTCAACGCGACGAACTTCTCGGGGTACTGGTAAGGCCCGAAGTTATTCGAGCTGCGCGTTATGACCACCGGCAGGCCGAACGTAACGTAATACGCGCGGCACATATGCTCCGCGGCCGCCTTGCTTGCCGAGTACGGGCTGTTCGGCGCGAGGATGCTCGATTCCGTAAAGGACCCGTTATCGATAGACCCGTAAACCTCGTCGGTGGATATCTGTATGAACTTCGAGATCCCAATCATCCTGGCCTTCTCGAGCAGGATGTTCGTCCCGAGGATGTTCGACATTATGAATTCATCGGCGCAGTGCAGGGACCTGTCCACATGGCTCTCCGCGGCGAAGTTGACGACGTAATCGCAGCCCTCCATCGCCTTTTCCACGGCGGCATGGTCGCATATGTCGCCCTTCACGAAGGTATAGTTGGGGTTACCCTCAAGGTCCTTGAGGTTATCGGGATTGCCCGCGTAGCTCAGTTTATCGAAGTTCACTATCTCGCAGCTCTTGTTCTTGTTGAATACGTGCCTTATGAAGTTCGAGCCGATGAACCCCGCGCCGCCGGTGACTAATATCCTCATTATCTCCTGCCTTTCCTGCGCATGCCTTCTTCGACGAGCTTATTCGCCCTGAACAGCGATTCGAAGGTCCCGCAATCGGTCCACCATCCGTCAAGGACGTCGAAGGTCATCTCTCCGCGCCTGATATATTCGTTGTTCACGTCGGTTATCTCGAGCTCGCCCCTCTTCGACGGCTTCAACGGCTTGATTATGTCGAATATCTTCGTGTCGTACATGTATATGCCCGTGACGGCAAGGTCGGATGCCGGCTTCTTCGGCTTCTCCCTGATATCGACTATCCGGTTCCCCTTTATCTTGGCGACGCCGAACCTCTGGGGGTCGGGGACCTTCTTGAGCAGTATCTTTGCCCCTCCCGGCTGGGCGACGAAATCGTCCACATACTTCTTTATGCTCTTCTCTATCAGGTTGTCGCCCAATATTACGACCAGCTTGGAGCCGTGCGCGAAATGCCTCGCGAGGTTTAGGGCCTCCGCGATGCCGCCTTCGCCCCTCTGGTAAGTATAATTGATATGGTTGAGCCCGAACTCGGAACCGTTGCCGAGCAGGCGCAGGAACTCGCCCGCGTTGTTGCCGCCGGTCACGAGAAGGATATCCCTGATGCCCGCGTCGACAAGCGTTTGTATAGGATAATATATCATCGGCTTGTCGTAGACCGGCAGAAGGTGCTTGTTCGTTATCCTCGTGAGCGGATCGAGCCTCTTGCCGAGGCCGCCCGCGAGTATTACCCCGCGCAGCGCCATCACTTCCTCCAATCGAACGGGATGTCGTTATCGTAGGCGTCGAGCCTGAACTCGTCGGGCTCCTTCGGATTGTAGGGCAGCGTGGGCACGTTAAGGATCATCGATTCCCTGTCCGCGACGCATTTGAACCCGTGGTAAACGCCCTTGGGTATCTTCACCATGAACGGGTCTTCCAGCGAGAGGATGAACTCATTTACCTCCCCTTTGGTCTTTGAACCTTCGCGCGCGTCAAATAGCCCGAGTTTTATCTTTCCCTGCAGGCAGACGAAATGGTCGTCCTGCTTCTTATGGAAATGCCACGCCTTAACGACCCCCGGGAACGCCGTAGTGAAATAGACCTGCCCGAACTTCTCGAATATATCGTCGTCGCAGCGCATTATCTCCATGAGTTTTCCCCTGTCATCGGGGATCGCCTTAAGTTTTTTTATCTTCACGCCTTCTATCATATTCATGCCCTCCCTATGCAGTTGTACTTGAAGCCCAGCTCCTTCATCTTCTTCGGCTCGTAAATATTCCTTCCGTCCACGATGACCGGCTGGCACATAAGCTTCTTTATCTTCTTCAGGTCAAGTTCCTTGAACTCGTTCCATTCCGTCACTATCAGCGCGCAGTCAGCACCCTTGACCGCCTCATACGGGTCCTTGCAGAAACGGACGCCTTTGAACTCCGGCAGCTGCCTGGCCCTGGCCATGGATTGCGGGTCATAGGCCTTAATATGGGCGCCTTCCTGCTTTAATTTCTCTATTATAGTCAATGAAGGCGCGAACCTCATGTCGTCGGTATTCG
>JBAZFE010000060.1:0-7887 GCA_041653555.1 Candidatus Omnitrophota bacterium | reverse complement strand
TAGTCGGTACGCTCCATATCTTCGAATCGCTGTTCCACATTACGACGAATATATCGCTGCTGGAGCTCGCGGACCCGAACAAGCCCCTCCTGAAAGAGCTGATCCTTAAGGCGCCGGGCACCTACCACCACAGCCTTATCGTTGGCAACCTCGCGGAATCCGCCTGCGATTCAATAGGGGCAAACGGCCTGCTGGCAAGGGTCGGCTCCTATTACCATGATATAGGCAAGGTAGAGAAATCGGAGTACTTCGCGGAGAACCAGATGGTATCGGAAAGCCAGCACGATAAACTGGCGCCGACCATGTCGAGCCTCATCATAATTAACCATGTCAAGGACGGGCTCGAGAAAGCCAAGAAGGCCGGCCTTAACAGCGCGCTGATGGATTTCATTGAACAGCACCATGGGACCGGCTTAATATACTATTTTTACCAGCGCGCGCTTGAATCCGTAGAAGACCTCGCAAAGCTTGAGGAGGAGGGGTTCAGGTATCCCGGCCCTAAACCCCAGACAAAGGAGACCGCTATCGTGCATCTTGCGGATTCCGTAGAGGCCGCTTCGCGCACATTGCAGAACCCCACTCCTTCGAACCTGGAAGAACTGGTGAGGAGGATCATAAATAATAAATTCATAGACGGCCAGCTGGACGAATGCGACCTTACCCTGAAGGACCTGAACATGATAGCCGCCACCTTCACGAAAGTGCTGACCGGCGTCTACCATACAAGGGTCCAATATCCTAATGGCAAGGACAAGAACGGCGCGTAGGAGCCGCGGCACCGCGGCATTCACGGAGAAAGTAAGGATACCGTTCACCTGCAAGGCCGCCGCCTCGTACGCGCAAAAAACGCTTGCGGCGCTGGGCCGGAAAGGCTGCCGCATAAACATATTATTCGTCGGAGATCCGGCCATGCGGCGCCTCAACGGCAGGTTCAAACACAGGAAGGGCGCGACCGACGTGCTGGCTTTCGATACCGGCGACATAGCGATATCCGTGGATACGGCCAGGAAGAACGCAAAACGGTTCGGGAATACGCTCGCGGATGAACTTAAATTATATGTAATACACGGAATACTCCATCTCTGCGGTTATGACGACACGTCTGCCGCGGCGGCGAAAGAGATGCGGCGCCTGGAAACGAGGATGCTGGAAAGGCTATGAAAAAACGCGGGATCACCGATTCCTTAAATTATGCGATAGAAGGCCTTAAATATACGCTGAAGACCCAGCGGAACATGAGGATACATTTCTTCGCGGGCGCAGCGGTGCTGTTTTTGGGCGTGATCCTGCAGCTGACTACGGTCGAGTTCATGCTGCTGCTGGGCGCGGTCACGATGGTGATAGTCGCAGAGATGTTCAACACGTCCCTCGAGATCGCAGTGGATATATTCACGAAGGAATTCCACCATATGGCCAAGATGGCCAAGGATATCGCGGCAGGATGCGTTTTTGTGGCCTCAGTATATGCGATCATCGTGGGGTATCTCGTATTCTTCAAAAAGCTCAGCATACTTAACCTTTCGGACGCGATGTTGAGGATCAGGCAGTCCCCGTGGCACCTGACCTTCATCGCGCTGGTGCTCGTGCTGACACTGGTCATTATCACCAAGCTCATCCTGCACAGGGGCACGCCTTTCAGGGGAGGCTGGCCGAGCGGCCATTCGGCTTTCGCGTTCTCAATATTTACGATAACGGCGTTCTTGTCCGACAGCGTAATCATAGTATCACTCGTATTAGTCATGGCCATGCTTATCGCGATATCAAGGGTAAGGAAGGGGATACACACATCCTGGGAAGCGATCGCCGGCTCAACGCTCGGTATACTTGTGACCTTATTGATATTCCAATACTTATACAGGGGCTGATATGTTCAAATTTCTAAAAAGAAACTTTTTACCGGGCCTGGCAGTCATCCTGCCGGCGATCCTGACTATTTGGCTCGTGAAATTCATAATCGACAGGGCCAACCGGTTGCTGCTTGAACCTATCGTCCTGTTGCTTAAATCCTATATCTTTGACAGCAGGCTGCTTGAGATCGCGGCCAAAACGCTCATATTCATCTTTATTGTGCTCCTGATCGCCTTTATAGGTTTCGCGACAAGGCTCATCTTGCTGAGGAGATTATTCTCTTACGCGGAGAGGAGATTCACGCAGTTCCCGATGCTCGGTAAGATATACATGGCATTCAAGGAAATAAGCCACGCGCTTCTCGGGCAGACGCAGGGGATCATCAAAAGAGCGGTGCTTGTCGAGTATCCGCGAAAAGGAATATACGCGATAGGATTCGTCACTTCTGAGGGCAAGGAGACTATCCATGACGGTACCGGCAAGAGGCTGATAAGCGTCCTGATCGGGACCACTCCGACGCCGACGTCGGGATTTCTTATACTGGTGCCGGAGGATGAGATAATCCCGCTCGACATAGGCATAGAAGAAGCCCTTAAATTGATAATATCGGGAGGGATCATCCCTCTGCCTGACAGGGTAACGATAAAGAAAAAGAATGGCGATACAGACAACTGAGGCCCTGGTCCTGAACAGGCGCGACCTCAGGGAAACCAGTATGATCGCCACTTTTTACTCGAAGGATTTCGGGAAGATAAAGGGGGTCCTGAAAGGCATACGCAGCGACCGTTCTAGGTATGGAAGCCAGGCAGAGCTGTTCGGCCTCAATAAGATAGTGTTCTATGAAAAGGCGAGGAACGATTTCCAGAACATAACGCAATGCGACCTGATGGACGGGTTTTTCGGCATACGCAAAGACCTGAACGCCATCGCATACGCGTCATATCTCGCTGAGCTGGCGGACCGGCTTACCGAACCAGCGGAGAAGAGCGAGGAAATATTCGAACTGCTTCTGGGCTGTTTTAAGCTGCTCTCTAAGGGGATGGAACCGGTAAAGATAATCCGGATCTTCGAAATACGCTTCCTGACATTGCTGGGATTCGGCCCGACCGCCGAAGGCGCATCAGTCGGGCATGTAAAGGTATCGATGGGCACGGCGCAGACCTTCAACCGCCTTAAAAGCGCGGGATGGGATTCGCTGCTCAAGTTCAGGATATCGAAACCGGTTTCCGACGAACTCGGGCCGCTGGTCGACAGGTTGATAACGGCGCACCTTGACAGGCCGCTCAAATCAAAAAAATTCATAAAGGAGCTCCAGAGATTAAAGAGATGAAGAACAAAACCATGACTTTCCAGGATCTGATAATGGGCCTCCAGAAGTACTGGGCCGGAAAAGGATGCCTTCTTGCACAGCCTTACGACATAGAGGTTGGCGCGGGGACATTCCACCCGCTGACCTTCCTGCGAAGCCTTGACAAGAAGCCCTGGAATGCCGCGTTCGTCCAGCCCTCGAGACGCCCTACGGACGGCAGGTATGCGGATAACCCCCTAAGGGCCCAGCATTATTACCAGTACCAGGTGATACTTAAGCCCGCGCCGGCGGACGTGCAGGCGCTGTATCTCGAGAGCCTTGAGAGCCTTGGCATAGACCTCAAGAAACATGACTTCAGGTTCGTGGAAGACGACTGGGAATCCCCGACGCTCGGGGCTTCAGGCCTCGGATGGGAAGTCTGGCTCGACAGCCTCGAGGTAACCCAGTTCACATATTTCCAGCAGGTCGGCGGCATCGAACTCGAGGTGATACCGTGCGAGATAACCACGGGCTCGAGAGGATAGCGATGTTCATCCAGGGGCAATACGACTTTTATAAGCTTAAATGGGACGATACGCATACATACGGCGATATACACAGGAACGACGAGATAGAGTGTTCGAAGTATAATTTCGAGGTCAGCGACCCGAAGATGCAAATGGAACTCTTTACCCTGTATGAGAAAGAGGCGAAGAGGCTTCTTGCGGAGAAGCTGCTGGCCCCCGCATACGAGTTCATGCTCAAGACCTCACACGCATTCAATATGATGGATGCGCGCGGCGCGGTCAGCACCACAGAACGCCCGACATATATAGCGAGGGTCAGGAACCTCGCAAAATCATGCGCTACGCTTTACCTGGAGAATACGGACAACAAATGACAGAAAAGAAGAATACGCAAAGGGATCTCCTGCTTGAGATCGGCTGTGAAGAACTTCCGGCAGGCTACATACCTCCGGCAAAGGACCAGCTTCGCGCGAACATAGAATCCGGCCTCAAGGACGCGCGCATCGGTTTCAGCAGGATAACATCATACGCCACGCCGGTAAGGCTGATCGTGCTCGCGGAAGGCATCTCTTCCAGGCAGGAGTCGCAGAGGGAGAAGATAAGCGGCCCCTCGAAAGCGGCGGCATTCGACAAGGACGGAAGGCCCACTCCGGCATGCCTGGGGTTCCTGAAATCCAAGGGAGCGGAGATAAGGGATATCAAGATAGAGAATACGCCGAAAGGGGAGTACCTCTTCATTGAACGCGCGATGGAATCGCTGCCCGTCAAGAAGGTGCTCTCCGATATGCTGCCTAAAGCGATCGGCTCGCTGAAATTCCCCAAGGTAATGAAATGGCCGGAGGCCGGCGGCGTGAAATTCGCAAGACCCGTAAGATACGTCCTGGCGCTGCTTGGGGATGAGACGATAGGATTCAAATTCGGCTCCCTCTCCTCGTCAGACTTTATCCGCATGCCCAGATACGAGAGCGCTGTTATGGACCCTGTCAGGATCAAATCCGTAAAAGACTATTTCCTGAAACTGAAGAAATTCGGCATAGAACCCGACGGTGAAAAGAGAAGGGAAAGGATATTGTCCCTGCTTAAGGCGTCAGCGAAGGCTGAAGGCGCCTCGGGGGAGTTCAATACGGCCTTGCTCGATACGGTCTCATACCTGTCAGAGTCTCCCTCGGGATTTACCGGCAAGTTCTCAAAAGACTATCTCGGCCTTCCGGTAGAGGTGCTTGAAAGCTCCATGGCAAAGAACCAGAAGATATTCCTGCTTAAGGACGCGAAGGGCAAGGCCCTCCCGGCTTTTGTCGGCGTCCTGAACGGCAAACGCAAGGATATCTCCGGCATATGCAGGACATTCGAGGCCATCCTTAACGCGAAGCTGAAGGACAGCATGTTCTTCCTTAACGAAGACCTTAAGACGAGGCTGGAAGACAGGATAGACCTGCTCAAAGGCGTGGTATTCCAGGCAAAGCTCGGCACGATGCATGACCGCGTCGAAAGGCTCAGGGAACTGTCGCGCTATATCGCGGACGCCTTAAAACTTCCCGACGACGAAAAGAAGAAAATAGAGATGGCGGTGCTGTTATGCAAGACGGACCTTGTGACCCAGATGGTCAAGGAATTCCCGGACCTCCAGGGGATAGTCGGGAGGGAATATGCCGTCCGGACAGGGGAAGACAGGGACGTGGCAAAAGCCATATATGAACATTACCTCCCTAAAGGCCCCAACGACCCGCTCCCGGCAGGCAATATCTCATGCGTTTTGGCGATAGCCGATAAGGTCGACGCGATAGTCGGGTTCTACTCCATAGGCGTGATACCGACAGGCAGCGAAGACCCTTACGGGATACGCAGGGCATCCCTCGGGCTGCTGAAGATCCTCTCGGAAAGGAAATACCCGGTGTCGCTGGACGGGCTGATCGACAAGGCGTCCGAGCTTTACGGCAATACGATAGCCTGCGACAGGAAGGCCGTAAAGTCGCAGATATTGGCTTTCCAGAGGGAAAGGCTGAAGAATATTTTGCTGGACAAAAACTATAAAGATGATATCATAGACTCTGTTTTGTCGCCGGGAATCGGAAGGTTCGACAGGCTCGGCAAGAAACTTGATGACCTTTCCTCCATATCCCAAGCCAAGTATTTCCTGGAGGCCGCAAAAGTAGTTGAGCGGGTCTCCAACATACTTAAGGGCGCCAAGGATTTTAAGGAAGATGCCCCCAAGGTCAGGACTGAGCTGTTCAAGGAACAGCTTGAGAACGAGATCTGGGATATTTACGGGAAGAGCAGGGAAAAGATAGAGGAGAAGATAAGGTCGGGAGATTACGCGGCCGCGACAAAGCTGTACGCGGAAGCATTCTCCGGCCCGATACACCTCTTTTTCGAAAAAGTCGTCGTCAACGCGGACGACCAGGCGTTAAGATTCAACAGGTTGTCGCTGATGAAGTGCATATATGCGGTCTATGTGAACGGCGCTGCCGACCTGTCAAAGATAAGGCTTCAATAAACCAACAATATTACAAAAGGAGCAACTGACGAAGATGGGGAGCAAAAAGGTCTCGAAGATAGCGAAGGGCAAGATGAAGTACGTCTACTCGTTCGGCGGCGGGAAAGCCGACGGTAATGAGAGCATGAAGAACCTGCTGGGCGGCAAGGGCGCCAACCTGGCTGAAATGGCCGGCCATAAGGACCTTAAGCTTCCTGTCCCGCCCGGATTCAGCATAACCACGGAAGTATGCACGTATTACTATGATAATAAAAGGACGTATCCGCCGATCCTTAAGGACCAGGTAAATAAGGCGCTGGCGCAGGTCGAGAAACTGATGGGCAGGAAGTTCGGAGACCCGTCATGCCCGCTGCTCGTATCGGTCCGCTCGGGAGCGCGCAAGTCGATGCCGGGCATGATGGAGACCGTATTGAACGTAGGCACGACCGAGAAGACGATACCGGGCCTCATAAAGCAGAGCGGCGGCAACACGCGCTTTGTTTATGACGCATACCGCCGTCTTATAATGATGTATTCAGACGTTGTAATGGAAAAAGCCGCCGGCATAGAACCCGCCGACGATATGGGTATACGCAAGCAGCTGGAAAGGGTAATGGATAAGCTCAAGAAAGAAAAGGGCTATACCAGCGATACCGACATGAACGCTGATGACCTCAAGGTCCTCTGCAGCCAGTTCAAGGCCAAGATAAGGGAAACCTTAAAGAAAGAGTTCCCTGATGACCCGATGGAACAGCTCTGGGGCGGCATCGGCGCGGTATTCGCGTCATGGAACGGCAAGCGCGCCATCAGCTATCGCCGCATAGAGGGCATCCCGGACGAATGGGGCACCGCGGTAAACGTGCAGACGATGGTCTTCGGCAACATGGGTGAGGACTCAGCGACTGGCGTAGCGTTCACGCGCAACCCCGGCAACGGCGAGAACGGCTTCTATGGCGAGTTCCTTATCAACGCGCAGGGCGAGGACGTCGTAGCGGGAATCAGGACGCCGGCGCCGCTAAATACATACTCGAGGTCGGAGCATAATAAATCGCTCAAGACCCTCGAACAGGTCATGCCGGATATCTATAAGGAGCTTGTCGATTTCCGCAGGCGCCTGGAGAAGCATTATCATGACATGCAGGATATAGAGTTCACCATCGAAAAGGGCAGGCTCTTCATGCTGCAGTGCCGTTCCGGAAAACGTAACGGCCCGGCCGCGGTCCGCATGGCCGTCGATATGCTAAAGGAAAAACTGATCAACAAAGAGATCGCCGTGATGCGCGTAACGCCTTCACAGCTGGACGAGCTTTTGCATCCGGTCATCGACCCCAAGGTCGAGGCGGCGCACAAGCCGATGGCCAAAGGCCTTCCGGCGGGCCCCGGCGGGGCATGCGGCCAGATAGTATTTTCTGCCCACGATGCCGTGGAGTGGAAGAAGCAGGGCAAGGATGTCATCCTCGTCCGCGAAGAGACTAACCCTGAGGATGTTGAAGGCATGAGGGCGGCCGAGGCCGTCCTTACGGCCAGGGGCGGTATGACCTCTCACGCGGCGCTTGTCGCGCGCGGCTGGGGCAAATGCTGCATAGTCGGCTGCGGCGGGCTGCACGTAGATTACCAGAATAAAGAGGTCAAGTCGGAAGGCAAGACGCTGAAGGAAGGGGACTGGATAACCCTGAACGGGACCAAAGGGAACGTCTATGAAGGCAAGCTCCCGATGATGGACGCTTCGGAGGAGAACCAGCTCCTGGACA
>JBAZFE010000059.1:0-8005 GCA_041653555.1 Candidatus Omnitrophota bacterium | reverse complement strand
AACTATTATCCTGCCGCTTGCCGGCAGGGAGATAAAGGTCATAGCCGACTCTTTCGTTGATATGGAATTCGGCACAGGGGCGGTCAAGGTAACGCCGGCCCATGACCCGAACGATTTTGACACGGGAAAGAGGCATAACCTCGAGCCCATTGTCGTGATGCAGCCCGACGGCACCATGAGCAGGAATGCCGGGGATTATGCCGGGATGGACAGGTTCGAGGCGCGCGAAGCCATACTGGAAGACCTGAAAGAGATGAAACTCCTGGAAAAGACCGATGCGCACGCGCATTCGGTCGGGCATTGCTACAGGTGCCACACGGTAGTCGAACCGTACCTTTCGGAGCAGTGGTTCGTCAGGATGAAACCGCTCGCGAAGGCCGGCATAGAGGCCGCCAAAAGCGGCAGGATAAAGTTCCATCCCGACCGATGGACCAAAGTCTACCTCGATTGGATGGAGAACATACGCGACTGGTGCATATCCAGGCAGATATGGTGGGGCCACAGGATACCCGTATATTACTGCAAAAAATGCCAGAAGGCCTCAGAGGGAAAGAAGGGCATCATCGTTGCGCGCGTAAAACCTGCCAAATGCCCGGATTGCGGCGGAACAGATATCGTGCAGGACGAGGATGTCCTCGACACCTGGTTCTCTTCATGGCTCTGGCCGTTCTCGACCTTCGGGTGGCCTGAGAAGACAAAAGACCTTTCATATTTCTATCCGACCTCGACGCTGGCGACCGCGCAGGAGATAATATTCTTCTGGGTTGCCAGGATGATAATGTCCGGCTATGAGTTCATGGGCGACGCGCCCTTCAAGGATATCTATATCCACGGCACCGTCCGCGACGAGACCGGCGCGAAGATGTCGAAATCCCTCGGGAACTCGATCGACCCGGTAGAGATAATAGACGAATACGGCACCGACGCGCTGCGCTTCAGCCTCATATCGATAACCGCAGGCGGCCAGGATGTCTTCCTCTCGAAGGAGAAGTTTGAGCTTGGGCGCAATTTCGCCAATAAGATCTGGAACGCCTCGAGGTTCGTGCTGATGAACATTGAGGGCGGCGCGGATCAGGATATCGATCTCGCGAGCGCGGACTTGTCGCTCGCCGACAAATGGATACTCTCGCGGCTTAACCGGGCGGTCGATTCCGTGACCGGTTCCCTGGAAGGGTTCAGGTTCAATGAGGCCGCGAATACCGCATACGAGTTCTTCTGGCACGAGTTCTGCGACTGGTATGTCGAGCTCGTGAAGCCCGAGATGACGAAAGATGAATTCAAGGGAACGAAGCGCAAAAAGATCGTCCAGGCGATACTCGTGCACTGCATAGATAACGCGCTTAAGATGCTGCATCCGTTCATGCCTTTCGTGACCGAAGAGATATGGCAAAACCTTCCGCATGAGGGAGATTCGATAATGGCCTCCTCCTGGCCGAAGGCCGATAAGGGGCTCTTCAATGACGGCGCCGAACAGGAGATGTCGCTTGCAATAGGCATCATATCGGTCATCCGCAATATACGCGCCGAATTCAACATCCAGCCGCAGAAATTATGCAAAACTTCAATAGCTGCCGGAAGCGGAAAGAGCCGCGACGCAATAACCAGGTCCGCCGAGTATATAAAGGGACTGGCAAGGCTCGAATCCCTCGATATATCGGACAAGCTTGTCCGTCCCAAGGCGTCCTCGGTGGCGGTATTCGTGGACTGCGAGATATGCGTCCCTCTTGAAGGGCTTGTCGACTTGGAATCGGAAAAAAGGAAGATGATGCTGAAGATAGGCGAGCTGTCCAAATATACGGGTTCCATCGAGGCCAAGCTGCGCAATAAGAACTTTACCGATAGGGCCCCCAAGGAAGTGGTCGATAACGAGAAGAGCAAGCTTGCCGAGGCAGGTATATCTTTGGGCAAATTGAAGGAGAACTTGAGACGTTTAGAGACCTAGCCGACAAGGAGATACTCGAGATAATACGGCGCGCTTTGCACGAAGACATAGGCGCGGCGGATATCACTTCGCAGGCGCTCTTCAAGTCCCCGAGGATCGCGCAGGCAGCCATCATGGCGAAGGATGGGGGAGTGCTCGCCGGTATGACGGTCGCTATGACAACCTTCCTGATGCGGGACTCCAAGGCTAAATTCATGCCGCTTGAGACGGACGGCCGCCGGGTAAAAGCCGGGCAGCGGGTCGCGTATATCGAGGGGGAACTAAGCGCCATTTTGGGCGCCGAAAGGACCGCCCTGAATTTTTTGAGCCGGCTCTCGGGCATTGCGACCCTGACATCGGCATTTGTCGAGGCGGTCAAACCCTATAAGGCAAGGATAATGGATACGAGAAAGACAGCACCGGGACTCCGGTTGCTTGATAAATATGCCGTCAAAATAGGAGGCGGGACAAACCACCGCATAGGCCTGTACGACCAGATGCTCATCAAGGACAACCACCTGGCCGCCCTGAATTACGATTGGGATATGGTCGGGTCGGCCATAGCATCCGCAAGAAGGAAGAAGATAAGGGCGGAGGTCGAGGTGCAGGATATGGGACAGTTCAGGAAAGCCCTGGGTCTGGGCCCCGACGTAATAATGCTCGATAATATGCGCCTGAAGGAGATCAAGGAGGCGGTGGCTCTCCGCGATAACGGCCACTTCGAGCTTCAGCTCGAGGTATCCGGCGGAGTGAACCTGAAGAACGCAGGAAAGATCGCCGCTGCGGGCGTTGATATGATATCAATAGGCGCGCTCACACATTCGGCAAAAGCGGTAGACTACTCCCTCGAGATCGTAGGTTAGCACATGACAAATCTAGCGCAACTTCTTATAGGCGGCGCTTTAGGGACCGTGTCCAGGTACGCGATGTCAATTATCGTATATAGGGCAGCGGGCGCTGATTTTCCTTACGGGACCCTGGCCGTTAATCTCACCGGATGTTTTCTTATGGGTTTCCTCGCAGCAATCACCGAAGAAAGATTTGTATTCGGCTCGAACATACGCGTCTTCCTGATGATAGGTTTCTGCGGAGCTTTCACCACATTTTCGACGTTCATACTGGAAACGGCAAACCTGATAAAGGACGGGGAATCATCCAGGGCGCTGTTGAACGTGCTCCTGAGCGTAATAGTCGGATTTATGGTTTTCAGGCTCGGTTTACTTGCCGGCGAACTGGTACAATAAAGGAAGGGGACAGGCCATGAAAACGCCCACGGACGGTAAGTTACTGCGGATATTCATCGGTGAAGCGGACAAATGGAACGGAAAGCCGCTATATGAAGAGATAGTACTGCTCGCAAGAAAGAACGGCATGGCCGGAGCCACGGTAGTGAAAGGATCTATGGGGTTCGGATGCAAGAGCCGTATGCATACTTCAAAATTACTCGAACTGTCTACCGACCTTCCCGTAATCATAGAGATCGTGGACAGTGAAGAGAAGATAACCGCGATGATGCCCTTCCTTGATGAGATGGTAAAGGAGGGGCTGGTCACGCTGGAAAAAGCGAACGTCATAATGTACAGGGCGGAAAAAAAATAAGAGACCTCACCCGTATTTTAATGACATTGCCGGTCATCCTGGCCGCCTGCGTGATATGGATGATACCGGCGCCCGCGAACGCGGGAATATTCGTGACCGCTTCCTCGTCGGAGGGCGCGGCGACAGATCCTTCAAACGCCTTTGACAATAATATGCAGACACGCTGGTCGAGCCAATTCTCGGACAACCAGTGGTTGAGGATAGACCTGGGCAGGCCCGAGGCCATGGTCGGGCTCGTATTGAACTGGGAAGCGGCATACGGAAAAAAGTACGATGTCCTGCTCTCGGAAGACGGCAACAACTGGCAGGATGCGTATTCGGAGACTGAAGGCGACGGGCTTACGGACGACATATACTTCGGCAGGAAGAAGGCCCGCTTCATCAGGATAGATTTCAAGGAACGCGGCACCGGCTGGGGTTACTCGCTGTGGGACCTGCGCGTAAAGGGCCTTGATGAAGAGATACCCATAAAGACGTCCCGCGAAAACGGCAGGACGGCAATTAGCTTAGAGATCAAGAAGCCGCGCGACCTGGGTGCCATATTCATCACCTGGGGGGATGACCATCCGGCTTCCTACAGCGTGGAAGCGTCTCAGGACGGGAAAGACTGGAAGACGCTCTTCACGAAGCAGGATTGCACTGGCGGCCGCGACAGGATATATGCTAATATATCCGGAAAACGTTACATCGTGATATTATGCAACGACATTAACGGTAAGGAAAGCGTAATGAAAAAGATCGAATTGAAGGACTGGGAAGATATCGCGAAGCATAAGAGCATGGACAAGGCCCGCGGGCTTGCCGGATGGGAAAGCAACCGTTACAAGACATTTATAGGCAGGGACGGCTCTTTCGCGGCCTATCCGCACCCGTTCAGGCTGAGTTTTTGGGTATATGACAGGGAGAACGACCGGCTCTATACGCCTGAGACGCTTGAGACGGAATGGAAGCTGGTTGACGGAGGATATCCCGTCACGGTCGTGACGTGGAAGAGCGGCGATATAGAGGCGGAGACGAAGATATTCTGCTGGCTGGACGAGAAGGTCGGCAAGGTATTCACATACGCCCGGCAATCGGTAAAAAATACCGGCGGCAAGGGCAAGGCGGTATCAATATATGCGGTAATAAGGCCGAACCCGCTGTATCCGAAGTGGAAGGTCGAAGGCATCAACAAGATAGAGTATGATTCGGACCATACCGTCACGATCAACGGCAGCGCGCACATATTCCTTGATGAAAGGGCAGACGGGCCGTTAGGAAGGGACCAGAAGGACTCGCTCTCGTTCGAGAGGAACATTCCCGCAGGAGAGACCGAAACGCTCGATTTCATGGTTCCGTCAGGCGAAGGAAAAGACATGAGCTTTAATGACATCAAGGACCTCAGTTTCGACGAGGCCCTCGACCTCACGATAAGTTTCTGGAAGAACCGCGTCCCGTTAAAAATGAATATCCCCGACAAAAGATACAGCGATTGCTTCTATTCCTCGCTTTTCTACATCCTGATAATGAACGACCAGCATAAGCTCTTCCCGGGGCCGTACGAATACACGTCGTTCTTTTCGCATGACGCGGTCGATATGGACAATGCGCTCGATAAGGCCGGCATGAGCGAAACGGCGCGCGACTCGACCGATTTCTTCAATTATACGGAAGGCGGCGGGTACGTGGACGAGCTCGGAGGAGGCATCTTCGCGCTATATGAACATTACCGGATCACGAAAGATAAGGAATACCTGGAAGCCGTATACCCGAGGATGAGGTCGTTGTGCGAGCTGATAAAGAAGCTTCGCGGGCCGCAGCTCGCGCTCTCAAAAGAAGACCCGGCATACGGCCTGATCTGCAAAGGCGTCAGCCAGGACAATTTCAAGATACCCGCATATCTTTATGTCGATGACTGGTGGGCGATATTGGGCCTCAAGGCCGCCGCCGATTCCGCCCGGATACTCGGGAAGACGGATGACGCGAAGTGGATACATGCCGAATACGAGAGTTTGCATGCCGCGACCATCGCCAGCATCGAAAAGGTGATGAAGAAGGAGAATTTGAAATACATGCCCGCCTTCGCTGACTATTGGCCGAAGGAGATGCGCATAGTGGACCAGGAACACAGGATACTCGGCGACGCGCAAATGGCATGGGCCCACAGGCCTGCATTGTTCCCGGGACAGAACATGGGCATTCCGGTGCCGGTCAAGCTGTTTGAGGATTCCTACAGGCAATACTGGAAGAACGCGGGTAAGTTCTCGGGTTACGACGGCGGATGGTTCGTCGAATACGAGAAGGTCTTCTGGGGATACAATTTCAAGCTCGCCCATCCGTTGATATACCTCGGCATGGAGGATATCGCCCTGAAGAACATCGAATGGGGTATAGGACACCAGTCATGCCCCGGCGGCTGGATGGAGGCTATGCCCAGCAAGATAAACGATAAGGGCCTGCGCGAGATCTCGGAGGGCATCGTAGGGGACGTCCCGCACGGCTGGTCCGCGGCGCATTATATATTGCTGCTGCGCGATATGCTGCTGCGCGAGGACGGCGAGAGGCTTATCCTGCTGTCATGTATCCCGGAGAACTGGCTTGATGACGGCAAGGTCATAGAGATAAAGGACGCGCCGACATATTTCGGAAGCGTAAGCTTCAAGGTGCAGAGCTTCCGCAGCAAAGGTTTCCTCAAGATATCGATAGATGCCGCGGAACCTCCGTCAGGAGGGTACTTGTTGAACATCGGCAAGAAGAAGGTGGAGATACCCGCCGGCACGAAGACGCTCGATATTACGTTCTAAAATGCCGAAATTCAAGCTCGTATCATCATTTAAGCCTGAGGGCGACCAGCCCCAGGCGATAGCGGGGCTTTCCGAAGGGCTCAGGGCCGGCAAGCGCTACCAAACGCTCCTCGGCGTCACCGGATCGGGAAAGACCTTCACGATGGCCAATGTCATCGAAGGCATCGGCAAGCCTACGCTGGTCATATCCCACAACAAGACCCTTGCGGCCCAGCTATACAGCGAATTCAAGGAGTTCTTCCCGGAGAACGCCGTTGAGTATTTCGTAAGCTATTACGACTACTACCAGCCTGAAGCATATATACCCCAGACAGACACTTACATCGAGAAGGACTCCTCGGTCAATGACCGGCTCGACCGCCTGCGGCTGTCGGCGACATCGTCATTGATGTCGCGCAAGGACGTCATAATAGTGGCCAGCGTGTCGTGCATCTATAACCTCGGCTCCCCCGAAGACTATTCAAACATGATGGTCACGATCGAAAAGGGAGGAAAGATCGACCGCGACGAGATCCTGCGAAAACTTATAAGCATACAATACGAGCGCAACGACGTGGAGTTCGTGCGCGGCAAGATACGCGTGCGCGGCGATACGGTGGAGGTCTTCCCCGCCTATTCCGAAAAGGCCATAAGGTTCTCGGTCTTCGGCGATGATATCGAGAAGATAACCGAGTTCGATCCCGTCTCGCAGAAGGTAGTATCCGAGCTCGACCGCGCCGCGATATACCCGGCCAAACACTTCCTGACGTCGCCGCCGAGGATTGAAGAGGCCGTTAAGGTCATAAGGTTGGAACTTGCCGAACGGCTCGAAACCCTGCGCTCAAAAGGAAAGCTGCTCGAGGCCCAGCGCCTCGAACAGCGCACAAAATACGACATGGAGATGCTGCAGGAGATAGGTTACTGCCACGGCGTGGAGAACTACTCGCGCCACCTGGGCGGCAGGCCCGCGGGCGCGAGGCCGTACTGCCTCATAGATTATTTCCCCGATGATTTCCTCATGATAGTTGACGAGTCGCACGTTACGATCCCTCAGATCAGGGGCATGTACGAGGGTGACCGCGCGCGCAAGACAACGCTGGTTGACTTCGGGTTCCGCCTTCCTTCGTGCCTTGATAACAGGCCTTTGCGGTTCGATGAGTTCGAAGCGCTGACTAAGGAGGCGATATTCGCCTCGGCGACCCCGTCCGAATATGAAATATTAAAAAGCGGGGCGAGGGTCATCGAGCAGGTCATAAGGCCTACCGGCCTAGTGGACCCCGAGATAATCATAAAGCCGACCGATAAGCAGGTCGACGATATTATAGTCCAGGTCCGTGAGCGGGCCAATAAGAAGGAGCGGGTCCTTGTGACGACCCTGACGAAACGCATGGCCGAGGACCTTTCGGCGTACCTCGATGGCCTCGACCTGCGCGTGAAATATATCCATTCGGATATCGACGCCATAGAGAGGGTGAAGATCCTAAAGGAACTGCGCCTCGGGCAATTCGACTGCCTTGTAGGCGTGAATCTCCTCAGGGAGGGGCTCGACCTTCCGGAGGTCTCGCTTGTCGCCGTCCTGGACGCGGATAAGGAAGGGTTCCTGCGTTCTGAGACATCGCTTATCCAGCTCGCGGGGCGCGCCGCCCGCCACATAAACGGCCAGGTAATAATGTACGCGGATAACATCACCGGTTCGCTGAAGCGCGCTATCGGGGAAACAAAA
>JBAZFE010000058.1:6043-8079 GCA_041653555.1 Candidatus Omnitrophota bacterium | reverse complement strand
TCGGCATTCGTCGTCTGCACGTCGCACGGGACGCCGAAACCGCAGCCCCATCCGCTGCCGGTCTCGACCGCGACTTTAAGCCGCGCCGCGCCGTCTTCCGCCTGGTCCCTTACGAAGACGAGCTTCGCCGAGGAAGAGCCGTCCTTCCATACGCCCAGCCGCCCGGTATTTACGGCGCCGATATTGCAGAAGGGCGCGCTCTCGCGCTTCACGTCCTTATTATTGACCTTCGCGTAACCGCCCGTCTTTACGGCCGCCTCGGGATACCCGAGCGCCGATTTCTTATGTATCGTATCCGCCTTCGGGTTCAGTTTCTTCATCTCGGCGGTCAACAGCTCGTATTCCTGGTCCTTGATGTCGACGATGCCGTAATTGCTATTCTCGCCGTCGAAGCTGCGGCCCTGCGGCGACTGGTCGAAATACTGGAACCAGCTGTAACCGACCATGTACGGGAACTCCATCATCTGCGTCACGTACTTGTTGAAACCCTCGGCCCTGTCGGCCTGGGTCTTGACGGTCACGTCGGCGCCCTTGTTGTTCCTGTCTCCGCTGCGGTTCTCCATCGCGCGGTACGAGAACTCGGTTATCATTACCGGCTTCTTCGTAAGGAAATAGTAATTATCGAAGAGCTGCCTGTCGACTTTCATATTCTTGCAGTAATAATTGACCGATACCACGTCGCAATACTTGCCGCACGCTATCGCGACGCCGTCAGGCGCGTTGCACGCGAAACGCACGCCGAGTATGAGGTGGTTCGGGTCGTACTTCCTTATAGCCGACGTTATGACCGAGAAATATTCCTCGGCGACGATACCGGCAAATTCCTCGCGGGCCGCCTTTGCCTGCGCGCCGCGGACCTTCATGAACTCCTCTATCGTGAGGTTATACTTCTCCTTCAGGAACTCCGCGAGTTTCAGCCTTCCGGGCGCGCTGTCCGGGAGCTTCACGTATTCTTCTACCAGCGTAGGCGCGTGGCCCGTGGACCAGCCGACATCGCCGTACCACGGAAGCTCGTTATCGATAAAATACCCGATAAGGTATTTCGCGTCCCTGAAACGTTTGCACTTGCCCGCCGCGGCCGCGTCGGCATTCTCCCTGAACAGCGGGTCGAATACGTCGGCCAGGCGGTGGTCTGACGTCGAAGGGATATTCATTATCACCGTGAAAGGCATATCGTAAAAGAACGTCGCCGGGTCGGACCAGCAGCCGATAGTGTTGAACTTCCATTTCTTCAGCCGCTTGACCGTGTTATTCGCCCAGTCCTGGTTATCCTTGTAATTCTTGGAGACGTCATAATATTCGGAGTTCTGCAGCACGGCGCCGTCGTTGCTGAGGACCACGTTCACGGCCTTCGCGATGAACGGTTTTCCGGCCGGATCGGCGAGCCAGTATTTTCCGTCCTTCTGCATCACCGAGAAGAACGTCTTGCCCTTGGGTATCGACGTCCTCTTAGGCAGGTTCTTGTACGGCTTATCGGCCTTGAACTCTACCTCCCATATCGAGAATCCCCAGGCTGTCGCCCTGTCGAACATATCTATCTTCACGAATTTGTACTCCGCGGGTTCCTTGAAATTGATCTTCATGTCTTCGCCCTCGTTGCCGTCCTCAACCGCCGCCAGCATGTCCCACAGGTTCCCGTCGTTCGAGCCCATTACGGCGTAGCGGAACGCCGCGGCGGTCTCCCACTTTATATCGATGCCGTAAAGCATGACCGGCGCCTCGAACTCGACCTGCAGCCACTGGTTATCCTTCCATTCGGACTCCCAGCGCGTGATAGGTTTGCCGTCGACGGCTTTTTCGACGCGGTTGTTATTATAATCGGTGGACGCGGTGATATTTTTGATGACATATGGGGGCGCGGCGGGCTCTTCCGGAGTGTCCTTGCAATATGAAGCCGGCGACAACAATAATTGCGCCGCGGCCAACAGTACAACGCAGTTGATAAACTTTTTCATGCTTCTCCTCCCGATGTTGGTTTACGTCCCCCTGATGCTATTTTAAATCCTTCAGTATTTCTTTTGCATCGGGCCCATCTT
>JBAZFE010000058.1:0-6033 GCA_041653555.1 Candidatus Omnitrophota bacterium | reverse complement strand
CGTCCCCCTATTTCCCCGCCCTGAACACTATAATACCTATAAAAACAATTAAAAATATTACCAGAAATGCGGCGGCAATCAAGCCCGTTATCAGGCTCTTAAACCTGCGCTCCGCCTGTTTCTCGTCCCGGTCGATATCAACCTGGGTGAAAACCGTCTCACTTACCAGCTTGGATCCCTTCTTGGCGCGGCCTTTGTTAAAAAGGAACCTGCCGAGAAATACCGAAGCCGGCACAGAAACGACCAGGTTGATAATAAACAGGAAAAGCCCTATCTGTGAAAAGTTATCATGCGCGTACTCGCCGGCGTAGCCCAGGCCGAGGATCATATCCATAAGCCGGGAATTGTTCTCCAGAATGCCGTATTCCATGGAAACGAGCAGGATCGAACCCGCAATGGAAGATAACGTTAGGAAGGCGCCGAAATCGTTGTTATTATCATTTTTCGTGCGGCCATCGGGAGTGTCGGGGTGGGGTGTTTTTATGTCTTTCAATATTTCAACCGCTTCGGGCGCGTCTTTTCCGTCGACCAGGATCTTTACCGGGCCTGTCACGGGGTTCCCGCCTCCGATCCCGCCCCATGCGATGATATCCTGGACGTCCTCGCCCTCGACGAAATATTCGATGCCGGCGCTCGTTAGCAGCGACTTCGCCGTCATTATATCCACGCGGTTATAGGAGCTCAATACTGTGACGAGATCTTCATTCATCGGGATCCGGTGCCTCCGCCCTTATTTCGAGCCCTGCATGACCCAATAATCCGTGCCGTCGCTGTATTTCAGGAGATAGAGATGCCTGTTTACGCCCGGCCGGGTGTCGAATATCCGCATATAAAAATCATCGTAGAATTCCGGGCATTCCAGGTAATAGCCGTGCTTGAAGCTCGCGTTATTTATCGCGGTCACATCTATCATCATGAAACGCTCCGGGTCCAGGGACTTCAGGTAAAGCAGGCCCCTCGCTTCCTCGAGCTGGCCGGGGTCCTTGACCCTCAATTTCGTGCGCCCGAGCTTCTTCTCCCCGTCGATTATCCCGCTCATCAGCAGGGCGTCATCATCGGAAGAGACGTACGCGGTCAATTTCTTCGACATGGCCGCAAACTCATCCTTGAACTTTTTATCAAAGTCATTACTGCTGATATCCGGAGCGGCAAGTATGACATGGTCGATCTCGATATCTTTATCGGCAAAATCGGATTGCGTATAGAGTTTGTCAAACGCGTCGCAGGCCACCTGGCAGCCGAGGCTCGACGCCTCTATCCAGAGTTTTTCCGGCTTGACCTCGCGGACGACCTTCGCCAGGACTTCCGCCAGGTGCGGCCCGGAAGCGGCGGCCAGGGATTGGGCTTTCACGTAACCGCCGATGCTGACCGGCTGGTCGCCGGGCCAATCGAACAATAACACGGGCGTATCGACATCAAGCAGGTAAGCGAAATACGCGGCTTTCATCGCCGTGGCCTCAAAGCCGTCCTTATAGCCGAATACGAGCACGAGAAGGGATTTATGGGGAGACGCCTGCACCGCCTCGGACAACTGCTTCGTGAAAGCGGCCGGATCCAGTTTTTTTGTTTTCTGGAGCTCGATTATGCCCTTCTTCTTGAGCTGGTCCGGCAGCATCGCGCCTATCCTCACCCTCGGGTCTATCCTGATATCTAAAGTACCGTATGTCGTCTCGTCAGCCAATTTGGACGTACCGGCTTGCCGGCTCGTCGCGTAAAAGATGTCGACTACCCTGTAATCGCCGTCTATTTTATAGTCCAGGCGTTTATAGATGTCATCGAGGGAATATGACGTGCCTTTATGCACGGGAAGCGACGCGCAGCCGGGGAGAATCATGCAGAACAGCAAGATAATCAGATATTTACGCATAAGCGGCTCCATATCCTCTTTTTTTCTTTCGGTGAGAGTTGCGCGTTCGCGGAGCTTGCGGAACGCCTTTAACAGCGTTAGTATATCATTAAATTCCGGATTTTTGATATTATTATCTGAGCTGCCCGCCCTGCGGCACGAGCCGATGACGTCCCAGAGGCCGAGCCGCCTTTTCTGTAGCGCCCTGATCTTTTTCTTATAACTGAGCGCCCCTGCGTAGGCGGCCGGTCCTGCGCATATCGGCCAGAACCGGTTGGTCTTATGCGCATAATACTCCTGCCTCGCCAGCGATTCCGTCCCGGGGAATGACCCGAGAATCAGCACTCTTGTGTTTGGACCGACTATCGGCGCGAGGCATTTCAACATTTTAGGCATCTGCCTAATCCTGATGAAACCCTATCTTTCGCTTCTGTTTCTCTTCCGGTCAATATTTTACCATGTTCTTTTACCTGCTGCGCAAGTTCTTTATTTGATGTTCCAAAATGGAACATCATGTCATTGAACTCTTCCCTTGTCATGCGACTTCATACAGAGACGCCAAAAGAGGGAATTTTCTTTCAACTATTTTTCATATCTTTTACTTCATAAACTTCTGATATGTCTTTTGGCTTCTCCGGCAGATGCAAATACTTTGCCCTTCGCGTTGGCCAGATGCTCGATCTTGCGCCAGTCCTTTTTAGTGAATGTAATTTTGACTTCGCGATCCAGCGACCGCGCGATCTTTAACAAAGTATCTAGTGTCAGATTGTCCTGCTCACCGGTCTCAATTTGGGATACAAATTGCTGGGATACATTCATCCTTGTGGCAAGTTCGGACTGGTTTAACTTTTCTTCTTCCCTCATCTCGGCGATCTTCTGGGCAAGAGCAACTTTCACCAGCTCTTTTTCATAAAGTTCCCTGAACTTTTCATCCTTCAGCTCTTTTTTCAAATGGATCTTAACATTCTCCAAAATGATTTGTTTCATGCATCCTCCCTTATCCTTGCTTTTTCTAGTTTTTGATATACTTCGACTATTACTTTTCTTCTTTGACATATCGCCAAGTCTTCCTTTGGTATCTTGTCTGTCTTTTTCTTGATCGCATGAAGAATAACTATCTTATCTTTTAAGAAAAAGAAATAGAATATCCGGTTGCTCTTAGGTCGCAGTTCATAGATACCGCTTCCCAGATAATCCGCCATCGGACGCTTAAGATTCGGCCCTTCATGCGATAGCGCTGCGAGATATGCAAAATACTTAGTCCGCTCATTTCTCGGCAAACTGATAACAAACTCTTTAACCGGATTCCTTTCCCTGTGATCCAGGAAGTAATATACCTCGAACGCCATCCACGCCTCCTTAAGTATACAAGTTATAACTTGTATTGTCAATACGTCTTTTTAGCGACCTATTGTAATAGACGTAAAAGGAGGCAAAAAACTTTCAAATAAATAACTGGTGCCAATTTGGCACCAGTTATTTCATGGTCACAATTTGTGACCTTGGATTTGAGATTCCATTTTGGAATCTCAATAGGGTGTCCCCCTAGAGGATGGCCCCTTAGTCTTTGACTATTTGCTGAAGCTGCTCCTGCTATAATCGAACCTGCGGCTCGTGTCCACAAGCAGGACTAGCTCGCCTCCGGCTCGCTTAATCCGGCGGAACATGCGCAGGTTATCGCCGTGGGGCACGCAGAACGTGTCCATCCGGCCGGCTATAAGCTCGTCCCATTTTTTACGCTCGCCGGACCTCGGGAGAAATTTCTGCAGCGATGCCTCGGATATCTTCTTCTCTTCCTTGCTCTGCCAGTTGCTCCACGCAGTAAACTCATAATAGACGCTGACTCCCCTTACCTTCCTGGGGAATATGACCGAAAGCTGTCCGCCTGTGTTCATCGTGGCTGTGAGCGCATCTCTAATGGAGCTAAGGTCAGAGATCTTGCCGTCGCTGCTGATGACGCCTATCGCCTCGTCGATGAGTTTCGCGTCGACTATCGATTCCACCTTCGACTGCGTTTCGGCAGCCTTTATCCTGTAGGCCTGGAATTCGGCGAACCAGAGCGACAGGACCACCACCGCTATCAGCGCCCCGGATACGGCGAGTATCTTGAGCGTCGCCTGCCTGTCTTCCGGCGCGGACTCCCCGCCCGCGTATTTCATCACCTGCACCTTCGATATGATGTTCATGTTCGCGGTGACGTTAAGCAGTGTCAGCGCCGCCAGCAGAAGGATGCCGCAGAACCCGGCCCCGAAGAAGGCCGACGCCAGCTGTTCGGTTATCCCGGACCACTGGAATACCATGCTTATGAGGAATACCACCGCCCAGAGTATCTCGAACCAAACTATAACCTGGATGAGCTTTAATGTCAGGTCGCGAATCTTTTGTTCTTTAAGCATTTATGACTCCTTCCGTTATGCAGTATACGTATACGCCCATGTTTTGCTATTTTACCACTTTTTGACGTATATCAAGGGTGAAATCCTATCTTCTTTTTCGGTTTCTCCTCCGGCGGGGCCATTAATTCATCGATGAGCTGATAGATAGCCGTGATGTGACGTCCGTGCTCGTTTAATACTTTACCATGCTCCTTGACTTGATGGGCAAGTTCTTTATGCTCAGCCAGGAACTCCCTTAATTTAACAAAAGCACGCATTATTGCGATGTTTACCTGAATAGCCTTCTTGCTCCGCAGGACGCTGGAGAGCATTGCGATGCCCTGTTCGGCGAAGGCATAAGGCAGATAACCGCCGAGGCTCTTTCTCGAAGGTATCACATTTTGTGATACCAGGAAGTCGGCCTCTTCTTTGGTCACTTGAAACATGAAATCCTCAGGGAAGCGTTCAATGTTTCTTTTGACCTGTTGCCTTAAAGCTATCGGCCTGACTCCATAGAGCTCTGCCAGGTCTCTGTCTAACATCACGTTCTTCCCTCTTATGACAAAGATCTTCTGCCTTACTATCTCGTGCTTAACCAGTTTACCCATAAAAATTCCCTCCTTTAGCATAGTAGACGCCAAAAGAGGGAATTTTCTTTCAACTATTCCGTTATCGCAAAATCCGCATGGACGACAGCGAAGACCTTCTTCTCGAGCGATGAGGTGTCGTTACTGCCCCAGTCCGAGACCTCGGTCGAATTGACCGGCGTTATCTGGAAGACGCCCATATCCGCCGAGCGTATCCTGCCGACCCTGTTGCCGGAGGCCGACGCTATCTGTTCGGCCCGTTTCTTGGCATCCGCAGATGCCATGCCGAGCATCTCGAGCTTCAGCTCGGCCAGCTTGGTGTAAAAATACTGCGGCGGGTGCGAAACGAACCGTATGTCCTTCTCGATCAAGCCCGTCGATTCGCGCGACACGGCGGTTATCTTGGCGACGTCGGCCGAGCGCGCTTCTATCCCCTGGCTTAAGGAATAGGCCTCGATCTCGTTGGTGGCGATGCCCTTCTCGTTCTTCTTGTAAATGACCGCCGTCTCCACCTGCGAAACGATCATCTCGCCGTCGGTTATCCCTTTGGAGGCGAGGTAGGCCCTGACCTTGGCCGTGTCCTCTTTTAACCTGGCGAACGCGGCTTTCATCTGCGGGTCCCGCGCCGAGAACTCGGCCGTCCAGACCGCGTAATCCGATGTTATCCTCTTCTCGGCGGAGCCGGTGACGTTTATCACCTCTGCCGAGGCCTTCTTGAATTTCACCATCCCGTCGGTCAATATCACCGCTGAGCCGATCGCGGCCACTACAAAACATATCCCCAAGATCACTATCTGCGCGTTGCGCAAGAAACCGTACTTCTCCATTTCTCTCCCCTTCATGAAGCAACTTCGCTTATCTTAACCGTTCGCCCAGTATCATTGTTTAATTTCCATCACCTCCTTTAGGCTATACTGGAACAAACAAAATCACGCTATGCAATTTTCATCTGCTTATTTTAATATCGTGATAACTTCTGCGCTAAACTGTTCAATTCAGAATTCGCGAGCGCTTGTACCTTCTTCCGTACAACTCGGGAATAATACTCCCTCTCTGTTTTGCTCATTTTCTCGTTTCGCAGTTTCTTCATGAACAATTCCTTTTGCTTGGGAGGAAACATCTGTGATAATGCATATTCAAGGTCAAATTGATTTTTGACTGAAACAACATCATTAAGCTGCGAGTGGGATTGGTTAAAATAATTATTAAATACCGCCTTGACCCC
>JBAZFE010000057.1:0-8297 GCA_041653555.1 Candidatus Omnitrophota bacterium | reverse complement strand
GGTCACCGGGGTCTCCCCGGCAGCGGGCACCGTGTCCATAGAAGAGCTGCTCGGAAGTTTCAACAGGATAAGCGTCGAAGATACCATATTTCTTAATATACAGCTCTCGAGCATGCTCGATGCCGGCCTGCCGCTGCTGACGTGCCTGAACTCCACCGCGCTTCAGGCCGAGAACAAACAGATAAAGAAGGTAATAGGGGATGTCGGGCTTAAGGTCGAGACAGGGCTGTCCCTTTCCGAAGCGATGGCAAGCCATCCGGGCGTATTTTCGCGGCTTACGATAAGCATGGTGAAGGCCGGCGAGGCCAGCGGTAACCTGCCGCTCGTGCTGAAGAGGCTGGCGGATTTCGGGGAGAGCGAGCTTGACCTCAGGCAGAGGATCAGCTCCGCGCTGATATATCCGGCGATCCTTTCGCTTGCCGCCGCCGCCTCTGTCATATTCATCGTGACGTCGGTCATCCCGAAGTTCGCCGAGATCTTCGACAGGTTCCATGTCCAGCTGCCGCTGATCACGCGGATACTTAACGCGGCCGGGGTCGCGTTAAGGGACTATTGGCATCTCTACACGCTGGCGGCGCTTGCCGTCATTATAGCGGTGCGGATATATGTGAACACGCGGCCCGGCAGGTTCCAACTCGACCTGTTAAAGCTCTCGCTGCCTGTCCTGGGGCCGTTGATGAGGAAGGCCGCTATATCGCGCGCCGCGCGGACACTGGCCACGCTGTTTTCCAGCGGCGTGCCGATCCTCGAATCGCTCGAGATACTCGAGGGTACCATAGGCAACGAGGTCCTTGCCCGCGTAATGGCCACGGTGCGCGAGGCGGTGCGCGGAGGCAGCAAGTTATCAGAACCTCTCAAGGTCAGCGGGGAATTCCCGCCCGATACTATACAGATGATCGCGGCAGGTGAAGAGACCGGAAATCTTGATGTCATGCTGAATAAAGTATCCGATCTCTATGATTCGGCTGTCGCTTACAATATAAAGAAACTGACGGCTTTTCTTGAGCCGGCGTTCCTTCTAATTATGGGTTCCGTCGTGGCCGTGATCATGGCCTCGACTTTAATACCGATGTTCGACCTGATAAAAATACTCAGGCGATAAAACAAGGAGGAAGGAAGATGAGGAAAGGGTTCACGCTTATCGAGTTGTTGATAGTCATCATGGTCATAGCGATACTGATCGGTATTGCGCTGCCGAGGTTCCGCGGCATGCAGGAAGAAGGCAATGTCGCGAAGGCCAAGGGCGAACTCGTCACGCTGCAGGCGGCGGTAGAGAGCTATTACATGCATAACAATAACGCTTACCCTGCCGCGCTCACGAACCTGACGACGGCGACCCCGCAGATCGTCGATACGACACTGCCGGAAGACCCGTTCAACGTGGGCAACGACTACGGTTTCGCGCAGTCTCCCGACGGCAGGTACTATGTGATCTATTCCGTGGGCACAGGCGGTAACGGAAGCGCTTCGGTAGCGAACACCGGCGTGATAACGGAGACGAACGGGACGAGCTGCATCTACGTATCGAACGCGGGACGCGACACGCAGCCCTAACGTGCGCAGAAGAAAAGGCTTCACGCTGCTAGAAGTCCTTCTGGCCGTCGTCCTATTGGTAGGCGGTTTTATGGCCCTGTCACAGGCGGTCGTGACAGGGCTTTTTGTCTCCGGCGAGAACGAGCAGGAGCTGATGGCATCGAACCTCGCTCAGGAGCGGATGGAGGACATCAGGAACACCGCATACGCGTCCATAGCGGCCGAAACGCGCGCGCCCGTTGCCGGTTTCACGTCATACGAGAGGGAGGTCACAGTCACGACCCCGCTCGCGAACCTGAAGCAGGTGAACGTGACCGTCTACTGGCATTCGAAATCGGATGAATTGAGCTTCAGCCTGGTGACATATGTCTCGAACATATAGAAGGGCGGGGTTCACCCTCATAGAGGTCATTATATCGACATTCCTCATGACCGCGCTCCTCGGCGCGGTCGTGATGGTCTATAATTTCGGGTTCGACATCTCATATTCGCAATGGAAGCGGACGGGCATAAAGGGCGAGACCGGCAGGACATTGGCCGCGCTCTCCGCCGAACTCCGGCGCGCGACCTCCATCGTTACGGGCCAGGCGCTCCAACGCAGCATAAGGTCCACGGTAGATTATGACGGCAACGGCGCGGAGGAGACGATAGAGTACAGGTGGGACAATACCGCCGGCAGCCCGCTCAATAGGACCTTCACCTCTACGGTCCCGGTGGTTAATTCCACGGCCGCCGTAGTGAATTACGTTGATTCGATGGCTTTCTCGTATTACGATTCCAACGACAACCTTTTGACCTTCCCCGTCACGGCATCGCAGGTCAGGGCCGTCGCCGTAACGATCACCGTAACCGACGGCGATGAGACGTTCACTCTGCGTTCCAAGGTAAAATTGAGGAATATCTGATACATGCGGAACAGGCGCGGCGCCGGGTCATTGCTAATACTCGTGTTCATCCTGATGGTCTCCATGAGCCTCTTCGTCGGCGGGATCATATTCATCGCGTCGCATGAAACGCGCGATGCCGGATTCGGGGGGAATGATTACAGGCTGCTGCATCTCGCCGATGCCGGCGTAGACAGGGCCGTCAGGCAGCTGCGGACCGATTACCTGGCCTCTACGCAGACGGGCGTCGCGGACCTCAGGGGCGCGGACACTTCATTGTGTGCCAGCATAAGCAACCAGACGCGGTTATCGTATATCGACAACAGCTCCGCTACGATCAACGCAAATTCTGACGCTGCCATCATCAGGACATTCGATTCGAATTATACGCAGGCCCGCTTGATATCAGTCTTCTATTTTGTCAGGGCCGGCAGGTCGACCGGAGGGGCGGGCACCACGATACAGCGCGCTTACACCATAGACGGCTCGACATATATTAACCTGCCGGTTATAACGCTTCCCAGCAGCACCACGCTGCAAAATTATTCCTCAGACATAACGGGCAGCCTCACGTGGGCCCAGTTGATGAGCCCGAACTTCAGGTTGCGCGTAACGAGGATCGGGGACAGGAATGTCACTATCGATGCTATGTGGATAAGGGTGGCCTACGAGATAGATACTAACACCGAATCGTGGTTCGACGGCTCCTATGCGGTTTTCCCGATCACTTTGGGGGACGGGGTGATACAGTCGGTATCGATCGCCGATGAGTCAGGAAAGGTCCACCTGAATTACGCGACGCAGGGCCTGCTGAGGTATTTAATGCAGGAGCGCGGGGTAGCCAGCGGCACAGCGAATACCGTTGCGACGAATATCGTAAATTACCGCGGCGCAGCGCTTACGAACCCGTTCGATTCCATCGAGGAGGTGCAGAGGGTCACCGGCATGACCCAGGCGATATATGATGCGATAAAAGATTATGTGACGGTATATTCTTATATAAACCCGTATTCATACAGGCCGCCGACGACCGGCACGACGTCCCGCGCCCCGATAAATATAAATACGGCCTCCCGCGAGGTCCTCGAGGCGGTCTTCGATAACCTCGCTCTCGGCACGGCCGACCCGGCAAGCCTGGCTACTGATATAATAAGCGCCAGGGCCGTCTCGCCTTTCACGTGTTTCTATAATTGGGATACTGCCGTGACCACCGACTTCTATGGCTTTGTGACGGCGCGGTCTTACCTGAGCACATCGGGCAACCCGGACGAACGGGACAGGGTCCTCGATACCGCCGACGCCTCATCGCTGATACCCATCAGCGGTTCGGCTTCATACGTGAACACCGCCGCAGAATTTTGTTACGCAACACAGGCTTTTGAGGTACAATCTGTAGGCAGGGCAAAAGATATTGATTTCAGGGTCACAACAAAGGTCAAGGACGACCCGCGCGATACGGGGGATATAGGGACATTTTATAATTACACGGGCGACACGACGGCGATAGGCTATCGCAGGGAAAATTTCGAATGATGAATATGGGGCAGAAGAGCGTATACCTCGGCGTTGATATCGGCAGTTCCTATATCAAGGCCGTGGAGCTTGATCTCAGCAACGCCGGCGAACCGGTCATTAGGAAAGCCAACCTCGTGCCTAAGTCCGAAGGCCTGGGCAAGGCGCTTTCCGGCATGCAGCTCAAAGGGGCCAGGGCGGTCGGTATCGTGGATTGCCCGACATCCTGCCTGCGTTACTTCACTATCCCGAGCATGCCGGATAAGGAGCTCGGAGAGGCGATAAAGTGGGAAGCGAAAGACAAAGTATCATACCCGCTCGATGAGGCGGTCATCGCCTACGAGACGGAGGAAGAGGCGGGCGAGGGCGGCCTGAAGAAATTGCGCGTGAAATTCGTCGCCTCGCCGAAGAAGTTCGTTGACGCTATGATGGCGCTTATGGCGGAAGCGGGCGTCGATCCGGTCGCGATAACCGAGCCGCCGCTCGCGATAGAGAACGTCGCGAAGCGCCTGGGCCTTGAAGGCGCCGCGGCCGCGGCAGTGATCGATATCGGCGCGGACTCCACCGGCATAAATATCATGAAGCAGGGTTCGCTTAAATTCCACAGGAAGATAGGCTCCGGAGGCCTCGCGATAACAAAGGCTATCACTTCCGTGCTGATAACGGAACACGGCCGCGTGGAGCTGGGTTATGAAGAGGCGGAGAGCCTCAAGATCAAGTACGGGATACCGCCGCTCCCGGGCGCCGAGGTCCTGGACGGCAAGATAAACAGCCAGCAGCTCATATCGCTCATAAGGCCCGCTACGGAACGGCTCGTGCAGGAGATAGAGCGCTCGTTTGAATATTACAGCGACGGTTCTCTCGGGGACAAAGTGAAGTCAGTCGTGCTTATTGGCGGCGGAGCTTCCATGAAAGGCATGGCGCAATTCCTGCAGGAGACGTTGGACATGCCGGTATCAATAGGCGACCCGTTCAAGGGCATAAAACTGGCGAATAACGCCGTCACTCCGGGCGCGGAACCGCACAGGTTCGCGGATGCGGTCGGAGCCGCGCTAAGCGAAGGGAAAGGGATAAACCTCCTGCCTTCCGAGATGAAACACAAGACCGCCCGGACCTTCGGGAAGGCCGCCATGGAATCGGTCGTGGTTGCGGTCGTGCTTATGCTCGTCTTTTCTTTTGTAGGCATGCGCTTGCGCCTTTCGAGTTTTGAAAAGAGGATAAAATACGGCGAGAAGGAACTCGAAGCGATGAGGCCGCAGATACAGATCGCGCTCAACTATGACCGCCTGAAACAGGATATCGCGAAAAAAAAGGATTTCATCAACAAGATGCTGAGCGAGGAACCTCCGTTGAAAGAGGTCCTTAAGGAACTCAGCAACAAGATACCCAAGGAAGCCGTGCTCACCGGCATCAGGATAGACGACAAGGACCTCATCATAAAGGGAGAGATACTCGGCGAGGTAACAAACCGCGAGGAGGCCCTTTCCGCGATAATAGCGGCGCTGCAGGGCGGCCTCTTCAGCGAGACGACGCTGGTAAACGCGAGGATGAGCGAAGATACTAAGGCAAAAGCGGAGTTCGAGATAAAATGCGAATTCTAAACAGGATAACGCTCCCGACCGGTTTGATCGCAAAAAAGAGGGTCATTATCCCCGTCGCGGCCGGGATCATCGCGTTTGCCGTGCTGTTTGCGCTCGTGCTCTCCCCGACGCAGAAGAAGATCGCGTCCAAGAGGAAGGAATGGAAGAGCCTGGAGGCGCAGCTATCCGAAAGCAGGGTGAAGCAGAGCATGGCTTACAAGATAGACAAGGCCGGCATAGAGGCCGAGGCCGCGCTGCTCAAGAGGAGGCTGCCGTCCAAGAGCGATACATCCGCGATAATCGACGAATTGACGAGGAAGGGCAAGGCGCTCAATATAGAGTTCATCACGATAGACCCGCAGGAAGAGAGGAGCGCGACGCCCGGCTCCCGCCAGTCGGCCGAAGGTTTCCGGTATTCCGTGATGCCGATAGATATAGACATGCGCGCTACGTTCAGGAGCACAGGGGAATACCTCAATGCAATCGATAACCTGGAGAGCGGGTTCGCGACGGTCGACAACGTGCAGATATCAAAGGACATCCGCATCTTCCCGAAACTGAAGGTCAGGATGACGGTCTCCACGTATTCTATAGAGGAAGAGATTGGACAAAAATAAGCGGCAATTTATGATCCTGGCGGCGGTCGTGGCGGTATTTTTCGTGTTCCTTCTCGCCGCTATGACGAGGTCCAGGCCCGCGAAGAAAGCGGCGCCTGCGGCTGCCGCGGCTGTTCCCGCGGCCGAAAGCAGGCCCCCGGCCGTTTCCGGGCCGGGCAAGAGCTCCTTTCCGTCATGGGGAAGGGACCCGTTCGCGGTCGGCAGCGTCCCGGTACAGGCTACCGGGGAACTTTCGCTGTCAGGCATCATCTGGGACGCGAAGAAGCCGGTATGCCTGATAGACGGGAAGATGCTGAAGGTAGGCGATGAGATCTCGGGGGCTAAGGTAATAGAGATAAACAACGATACTGTTCTCCTTAAGGTCGGCGACGAGCTGAGGACCCTCCGGGTAGGGCGTTAACGCTTGACTTGGGTGTTCTCTTCTGCTATCATAGCGCGTTGTGAAGCATAGGATCAGGAGAAGGTATCTATATTACCTTCTAAAGACAGCCAGTTTTATCTCGCTTCTCTTTCCGATTAAAATAAACAGGTTTATAGGCAGACGGATGGGGGAATGCGCCTTTTTTTTGGTCAGCGCCCAGAGAAGGAAAACCGTCGACAACCTGAGGGTAGCCTTCGGGAGTGAGAAGTCCGCGCGTGAGATAAGAAGCATAGCCAGGGGAGTATTCAGGAACCTCGGGGAGAACCTCTTTGAGATGCTGAACTCCTCAAAGTTCACCTCCCGCAACATAGACAGATATGTAAGGATAAAAGGCCTCGATATAGTCGAGAAGGCTCTTTCTCAAAAGAGGGGATTCATCGTCCTGTCGGCGCATTTCGGAAACTGGGAGCTGCTGGCCGGTTATTTCGGCCTGAAGAAATACCCAGTTAATGTGCTTGCCCGCCCGCTGCGTTATGAAAAATACGACAAATGGGTGAACGACCTGCGCAGGGGCATGGGAGTCAACGTGATAATGCGCGACGAGTCGGCAAGGACGATTTTGAGGTTTTTGAAGGACGGCCAGTCGATCGCGATACTTGCCGACCAGGATATATCTTCGCTTGACGGCGTCTTCGTGGACTTCTTCGGCCGCCAGGCTTTTACGCCGACAGCGCCGGTGATACTCGCGCTCGCGACGGCGGTACCCATAATACCGATGTTCATAGTCCGCGAGAAGGACGGCCATACGATATACGTGGAGGAGCCGATAGAGCTCGACATAACCGGCAATAAAGATACCGATATTAAGGTCAATACGCAGAAGTGGTCGAAGGTCATAGAATCTTACATCAGGAAATATCCGTCACAATGGGTATGGGTCCACGAGAGGTGGAAGACCGAACCCGCTACTAAGGGCTGAAGATGAGGATAAAAAAATTTATGGCGGCGCTCCTTATAGCGCTGTCGTTCAACGGGTGCGCGGTGCGCAGCGATAAAGCCGTCAAGGAGCCCGTAGAGGAGGATCCGGGGCTATCCTCAACCGACCAGAAGGTCATGTCTTTCTCGCTAGCCGGATACGAGAAGAACGGCAGGAAGAAGTGGGAGGTCCAGGGCAAATCGGCGGATATCATGTCGGAGGTGGTGAACCTTACCGATGTGGTCGCGAAAGCGTACGGCGAAGAAGTGGACATGACCCTGACCGCTGACAAGGGAGTCTTCAACAGGAACACGAGCGACGCCCATTTCGAATCGAACGTCGTCGTATCCGGTACCGACGGGACGAAGATGACGACGGACGAGGCCGACTGGAAGAACAACGACCAGAAGATCGTCACCGATAAGCCTGTAAAGCTCTATGCCGAATCAAAAGACGCTTTGGGGGGCGGCGGCGAGGGGAAGATGCCCACGACGATAGTCTGCGACGGACCGATGGAGATAAATTACGGCAAGAACTACGCGACCTTCAGCACGAATGTAAGGGTCGACGATGAACGCGGGCAGATATTCTGCGATACCGCGACGGCATATTATGATCCCGGGACGAAAAAGGTATCGAGGATAGTCGCCAAGGGCAACGTGAAGATCGTCCGCGGCGGCAGCTGGACTTTCAGCGATGAGGCCGTGTATTTTGCGGCCGAGCAGAAGATCATATTGAGCGGTTCGCCGAAAGTCACGGTCTATCCGGAAGAGTCGAAGGCAGCAACAAAAGAGGTATTCTAGATGCACCTGCTTGAGACAAAAGGCCTGCGCA
>JBAZFE010000056.1:0-8319 GCA_041653555.1 Candidatus Omnitrophota bacterium | reverse complement strand
CCTTCCGCTTGCGGTCCTGTTCTGGTCTGTCGCGGGGCTGTCGGTAACCAAGATACATTACGAACAGCCTGAAAATTGAGCCCAAAGAATATTCTCTTGATAAGGACGGACAGGATAGGAGAGCTGATCCTGACTACCCCTGCCATAAGGGCTTTTCGCAAGGGGTTCCCCGATGCCGGGATAACCCTGGTGGTATCTCCCGCCTCATATGATGCCGTAGAGGGCAATCCCTCCGTAGACTCGATAATCAAGCTTGACCCTTCCCGCGACCTGGATTCGCCGGTCAAGGTAATTAGGTTCGCCGCTTTGTTAAGGGGGAAAAGGTACGACCTTGCCGCGATATTCAACCCGGGCAAGGCGATGAACGCCGCCGTATTTCTTGCCGGGATCCCGCGAAGGATAGGCTACGACAGGAAATGGGGGTTCCTCCTGAATAACAGGCTGGCCGACAGGAAGAGCCTTTGCGAGAAGCATGAGGTCGAGTATAACATGGACCTCGCGAGGGCAGCCGGCATAAAAGACTGGGCGGCCGCGCCGGTTTTTCCGGTGACGGGAGAAGACGAGAGAATGGCGGGGAAGATAGCGGAAGATAACGGCATCCGGCCCGGCGAGCGGCTTATCGCGGTGCACGCCGCGACAAGCAATCCGGAAAAGATATGGCCGGCGGAGAGGTTCGGGCGGCTTTGCGCGATGATAGAGAAGGACCTGAAGGTGAGGGCGGTCCTTGTCGGAGGGGCGGAGGAAACGGCGATCTCTGCGGAAGTGATAGTGGCCTCGGGCATGCCGCTTTGCGACCTTACGGGTAAATTGAGCCTGAGGGAATTCGGGGCGCTCTTAAGGAGGTCCTCGCTCCTGGTATCGTGCGATTCCGGGCCGGTCCATATCTGCGCGGCCGTCGGGACGCCCGTGATCGCGCTCTTCGGGGAAGCCAGGGAAGGCGGCTCCTCCAGGAGATGGGGGCCGTACGGGCCGGGGCATACGGTAATAGGCAGGCCGATGGTACGCGACATCACCGTAGATGATGTCTACGATGCCGTAAGGAAGAAGCATGGATAGCCCGGGAAGGATACTGATAATAAACCCGTTCGGGATAGGCGATGTCCTGTTCACGACTCCGGTCATAGAATCTATCAGGAAGGGGTCTCCCGATTGCGAGATAGGTTACCTTTGCAACCGCAGGGCCGAACCCGTAATAAGGGCAAACCCGAATATAAAATGGGTGTTTGTGTACGAAAAAGATGAGCTCAGGGACGCGCGGAAAAGGTCGGCCATAGGATATGCCCGGAAGCTTATATCTTTTGTGATGGAGATAAGGCGGAAGCGGTTCGATACCGCGATAGACCTTTCGCTTAACAGGGAATACGGCCTGATTTGCGTATTAGCGGGCATCAGGAGGAGGATAGGTTTCAATTACAGGAACAGGGGCGCCTATCTCACGAAAAAGATAGATATCGAAGGTTACGGCGGAAAGCATATAATCGAATATTACCTCGGGCTCCTCGAGCTGGCGGATATAAGGCCTTCATCGAAAGAAATGGCGCTGTATATACCCGAGGCGGATAAGGAATGGGCCCGGGAATTCCTGCGGTTGAATAATGCCGGCACGGACGGCCTGCTGGCCGGGATAGCGCCGGCCGGAGGCGCCAGCTGGGGAAGGGACGCGGGGATCAAGCACTGGAGAAGCGGCGGTTATGCCTCGGTCGCGGACCGCCTCGCGGACGAACTCAAGGCTAAGGTCATAATATTCGGGAGCGCCGATGAGGCCCCGGTCTGCGAAAGCATCCGGGCAGCGATGCGGAATAAGCCGATAGCGGCATACGGCAAGACATCCTTGCTGCAGGCGGCCGCGCTGATGGGAATGTGTAAGGTCGTTATAGCCAATGACGGAGGGCCGCTGCACCTGGCTGCGGGGGCGGGCGCCGGTACGGTAGGGATCTTCGGCCCTGTCGATGAGAACGTATACGGCCAGTATCCCTGCGGCAGCAGCAGGCACAGGGCAGTAAAGGCAGATGTTCCGTGCCGTCCGTGTTACAGGAATTTCAAGATGAAGGATTGCAATGACAGGATCTGTCTCAGCAGGATCGGCGCGGACGAGGTATATAAAGCGGCGAAGGAGGTATTGTCGGCAAGATGAGGCTCGCGCTTATATTCAATAAGGACCGGGAAGATACGATCGGCTGCTATTTCGAGGACGCGGCGAAGGCTCTCGGGATAGAATACGGCCACTTCTGGACGAGCGACCCGAACATACCCGCGGGTTACGACCTGTATCTTCGCATTGACCACGGCGATTATAAGTACGACATTCCCGCGCACCTGAAGCCCTGTGCATTCTACGCCATAGATACGCACCTCGAAAAGCCGTACAAAAAGATCAGGGCGCAGGCGGCCCATTATGACCGCGTCTTCTGCGCGCAGAAGACCGGGGCGCAGAAACTGGAGCGCGATATTGGCATCGGCGCGGTATGGGTGCCTATAGCCTGCGATCCCGGGAAACACAGGGACCTCAATATAGAGCGCAGGCTCGACATCGCATTTGTCGGGACTGAGGGCAAGAAGAACCCGAGGGGCGGGATGCTAAGGCAGCTGGCGCGCAAATATCCGAACAGTTTTATCGGCAGGGCCGAGTCGGGCCTTATGTCCAATATATACAGCAGCGCGAAGATCGGTTTCAACTATTCCATCAATAACGACATCAACATGAGGATGTTCGAGGTGCTTTCGTGCGGCGCTCTTCTTGTGACGAACAGGATAAAAGACAACGGATTTGACGAGCTTTTCTCGGACGGGAAGAATGTAGTCGTATACAGCGACAAGAACGACCTGTTCAGGAAGACGGATTATTTCCTTAATAACCGGGAAGAGAGGCAGAAGATCGCCTCCGCGGGCCATAAGCTCGCAGTTTCAGAATATACGTACAGCAAGCGGCTCGCAAAGATGCTGGAGGAGAGCGGATGGAAGTAAAATGCGACCTCATCCTGCTTAGCTGGAACAATCTCCCGCTCCTTAAGAAAAGCGTGGATTCTATACTGCGCTGCACAAAGGAACGGTGCCGGCTCATCATCGTGGATAACGCGTCTACAGAGCACGGCCTGAAGGAATACCTGCTGACCCTGAAGGGCGGCGCGAATATAGAAATAGAAACTGTTTTCAATTGCGTGAACGAGGGGTTCGCGCGCGGAATGAACAAGGGGCTGAAGATGTCAAATGCGGGCTTCGCCTGCATACTCAATAACGATATTATCGTGACGGACGGCTGGCTGACCGAGATGATAAAGGCCGCGCAGAGCGACCCGTCGATCGGTATCGTGAACCCGTCGTCAAACAACTTCGGCTTGAGGGCCCGCGGCGGCGTTTCGGCGGAAAAGCTTGCCGCCGGCCTCCGCAAGGATTCGGGAAGATGGATAGAGATGAACGCGGGCGTAGGGTTCTGCATGCTCATAAAGCGTGAAGTGATGAAGAAGATCGGCTACCTTGACGATGAGTACGGATTCGCGTATTTTGAGGACACCGACTATAGCCGCCGCGCGCAGAAGGCGGGATATATATGCGTGATGGCGAAAGGCTGTTATGTTTATCATGAAGAAGGAAGGTCCGGTAAGTTCCTTAAGGACAAGAAGAGGACGTTCGACAGGAGCGCCCGCATATTCGAGAAGAAGTGGGGTAAGGTCCTGCGGGTCGCTTACGTGCTTACCTGCGGGGATGCCGGTTCGGGTCGGCGCATAACGGAGAGCATCCGCCGTGAGCTGGACAGGCATAACCGCGTATGGCTTTTCATCGAACGCGGCCTCGAGATAGGCCCGTTACCGGGGCATCTCGACCTTATGGCGCAGGCGAAACCCAAAAACTTCTTTAAATTAAGGTCGTTTTGGAATATCATAAAAAAGAAGAAGAAATTTGACAGGATATATTCCGCGAACCCCGCATTGAGGGCCGCGCTTACGGCATACGGGATACTCCGCAATTCAACGGTAAAAGGGATCTGACTTGGAAAAGATACCGGTATCGGTCGTGGTCATAGTGAAAAATGAGGAACAGCGCCTCGGGCAATGCCTCGACAGCGTGGGCTGGTCCGACGATATCGTGATAGTCGACGATATGAGCACAGACGGCACCGTCGGGATTGCCGGGCGTTATACGGACAGGGTCTACCGGAGGAAGATGGACATCGAGGGGCTGCACAGGAATTACGCCTACTCGCTGGCGAAGAACGGATGGGTCCTGAGCCTGGACGCCGACGAAGTTGTCACGCCCGAATTGAGGGATGAGATCAGGCAGGTGGTGAAGGACGATGATGCGGGCAAGCTGGATGAGTATGTAGTATTTGCCGTTCCGCTCAGGAATTATATCGGCAAGTACTGGGTCAGGTGGGGAGGATGGTATCCCGCGTATAAGGACAGGCTTTTCCGGAAAGGCCGCTTCAAATATGAAGAGGCCGGCGTGCATCCGCGTGTGATATATGAGGGCAGGTGCGGCAGGCTGAAGTCGGATATTATCCATTATTCGTACGAGGATTTCTCGGAGCTTATAGCATCATTGAACGGGCAGACGACAAAAGAAGCGCAGAAATGGATATCCGACGGCAGGAGGATGCCGCTCGCGAAAGCCTTCTGGAGGGCCTTCGACAGGTTCTACAGGGGTTATGTCGCCAAGAAAGGCAGCCGCGACGGCGTGATAGGGCTTATGGTGGCCGTGAACGGCGGCATCTATCAGATATTGAGCTACGCGAAATACAGGGAATCGAATGCAAAAACCAAGGCTTAGCGTCGTGGTCCTGACCAAGAACGCGCAAGGCTGCATCGGCGCGTGCCTTGAAAGCGTCAAATGGGGCGACGAGATAATCATAATCGACGGGTTCTCCACCGACGGCACGGCCGAAATATGCAGGAAGTACGGGGCGCGTGTGATACAAAGCGAGTTCAACGGGTTTGCGCTCGAGAGGAATAAGGGCGTTGAGAACTCGACAGGCGACTGGATACTGCAGCTTGACGCGGACGAGGTCGTGACCCCGGGGCTTGCCGATGCGCTGAGAAATGCCATGGCCGCATCCTCCGGCGCTCCCTCGGATGCCGTAGGTTATAAATTCAGGAGGAAGAACTATTTCCTCGGCCGGCCGATGAGATACGGCGGCTGGTACCATTATTCCGCCCATTTCTTCAAGAAGGGATGCGGCAGGTATGAGGGGCTCATCCATGAAAGGCTGAAACTCAACGGGCCGCAGGGGACCATCGAGGCGGAGATCGAGCACAGGCCCTTCAGTTCGATGGAGCAGTTCATGGACAGGCAGAACAGGTATACCGGCTATGAAGCAAGGGATATTTTAAACGAAAAAGGCGTACTGCCCGAAAAGGAGATACTGTACAACCTGAAGGTCAAGCCGCTCAAACTTTTCTGGAAGATGTATATAAAGAAGCAGGGATTCAGGGAAGGCAGGATAGGCCTTATATTCTCCATCATGTTTTCCTACGTCCATTTCATGAAATGGGCCAAATACTGGGAGCTCACGTATGGCAAAAATGCAGCATAAGGTCATATTCCTCGACAGGGACGGAGTCATCAACGTCGACCCCGAATTCATAAATGAATATATGTATGTCACGAAATGGGAGGAGTTCAAGTTCATCCCGCGCGTAAAACGGGCCATAAAACGCCTCACGGACAACGGATACTCCATATATGTCATCTCGAACCAGGCGGGGATAGGAAAAGGATATTTCACGAAGAAGGCCCTGTCGGATATCACCGGGAAGATGCAGGCGGAGATAGAGAAGGCCGGCGGCAGGATAGCGGGGGCGTACTATTGCCCCCACAGGAAAGAGCAAAAATGCGCGTGCAGGAAACCCAAGACCGGGCTTTTCAAAAAAGCGCTCAAGAACGGCAAGATAGACTTCAAGGGCACGTATTTTATAGGGGATAATATCAGGGATGTGGTGGCGGGACAGGCGATAGGCTGCAGGACGATATTGGTCCTCTCCGGCAAGACGAGTAGGGCGGACGTCCGCGGCGCTAAATGGGAAGCCCGTCCGGATTTCATAAAACGCGATCTATACGAAGCGGTCGAACTGGTCCTCAGGAGGGACAAAAAAAGATAATGAAAATATTCATTGTGCACGCACCTGCCGGAGCCGGACACAAGAGCGCGGCATTCGCTATCAAGGACGCGTTCGATAAGGCGAAGACCGGGCATGACGTCAGGGTCATAGATTCGCTTGAGTATATGAACTGGTTCTTCAGGAAGACGTATATCTGGGGATATAATTTCATGGTATCGAAGGCTTCGTTCCTTTGGAGCTTCTCTTATTACCTGACCGATTTCAAGCCGATCCGTCCGCTTATCAGGTCGATAAGGCGCATGGCGAATTTTATGAACGGTTATGCGTTTTATAAATTCGTCAGGAAGGAGAACCCCGATTGCATAGTGACGACGCATTTCCTGTCCACGGAGATAATATCCAACCTGAAGCTCTCTAAAATGTATAACGGGAAGCTGATAACGGTGATCACCGATTACGGCGTGCACGACTTCTGGATATCGTCGCAGGTAGACACATACGTTGTTGCGTCGGAATACACCAAGAAGGAATTGGCATCGAAGGGGATACCCGCGGAGAGGATCAGGGTCCTCGGGATACCCGTCCAGGAGAAATTCACCCGCAGGTGGGAAAGGGATGAGGCGGTGCGCAATCTCGGGCTTAAAGAAGGGCTCTTTACGGTCCTTATAATAGGCGGCGGGCTCGGCGTAGGGCCTATACCCCAGATGGTCGAGACGATATCGGGCACATCTGAGCCGTTCCAGCTCATAGTGGTCTGCGGAAAGAACGAGTCGCTGCGCAAACATATAGAAGAGATAGCGAAGGGGTCGAAGACGGCCATGAAGCTGTACGGTTTTGCCGATAACGTCAACGAGCTCATGGACGCTTCGGATGTAATGATATCGAAACCGGGAGGGCTGAGCATTTCAGAGGCGATGGTCAAGGGCGTCCCTGTAATAGTCAATACGTTCATTCCCGGGCAGGAAGAGAACAACCTGGTGTTCCTCGAAAAGGCCGGTGTCGGCGTAGGCACAAAGACGATCCCTGAGACTCTGGAAAAGCTCGAATACCTGTTCAGGCATAAAGAACTGCTTGACGCGATGAGGTCGAAGGCGAAACAGCTAGGGAAGCCTTCATCCGCGGGCGATATAGTGGTACTTGTCCTGGAGACGATAGAAAATAAATGAGCATTAACGAATCAAGGAAGGAACTCCTCGGGATAATAAAGGATGTGGAGTCCTACGTCAAGCTGGAAAGGAAGAGCGGCGTGGAGTACATAGCTGCCCCCAAGAAAAGCAAAGCGGGCCTCTCCGAGGTAAAAAAAGAGGTCTTCTCCTGCAAGGCCTGCCCGCTCCACAAGACTAAGACGAATTATGTATTCTCTGACGGCAGCGAAACGGCGAAATTGATGTTCGTCGGGGAAGCTCCGGGGGCGGATGAAGACCTCCAGGGCGTCCCTTTTGTCGGAAGGGCCGGCCAGCTGCTCACGAAGATGATAGAGGCTATGGGCCTGAAGCGGCAGGAAGTGTATATATGCAACGTGCTTAAATGCAGGCCGCCGGAGAACAGGAGCCCGCTCCCGGAAGAAGTAAAGGCATGTAAAGGCTACCTGGTCAGCCAGATAGATATCGTCTCACCCAAGGTTATATGCTGCCTTGGGAAACACGCCGCCCAGGCGCTTCTCGATACCGATGTGCCTATTACGAAGGTCAGGGGCAGGGAGATGGAATTCAACGGAAAACTGATGATACCCACCTACCATCCCGCATATCTTCTCAGGAACCCTCCCGCGAAAAAGGAAGTTTGGGAAGACCTAAAAAAGATCATGAAGATACTTTCGGAGGATTGATTTGCAGCAGAAGGAATACGCCGATATAGCTTTAGGGCTTCCCGTAAGGAAGCCCTTTCATTACAGGGTGCCTCCAAGCCTTATGGATAAGGCCGAGATCGGCAAAAGGGTATTAGTGCCCTTCGGCCCGAGGAAGCTTGTCGGCTATATCGTGGGGTTTGTCGGCAGGCCTGATTTCGAAGGCGTGAAGGATATTATCTCGGTAATAGACCAGGAGGGCCCGGTCATAAGCCCGGAATTGCTGTCATTGACAAAATGGATATCGGAATATTACCACTCTTCGTGGGGGGAAGCGATCGCGGCCGCGCTGCCGGGTGCGATAAAGAAGGGAAAGATAAAAGCTGCGCCAAGGAATCCCGCGCCCGAAGATATATATGAGGCAACGAAGAATTACAAACCCACCTTGGAGCAGGCGTCGGCCTTGAAGCCGATATTCGG
>JBAZFE010000055.1:0-8544 GCA_041653555.1 Candidatus Omnitrophota bacterium | reverse complement strand
ACCTCGAGCCCGATAAGGCGGAAGGCTACCTCGAACTGGCTTATCTTTACCTGAACGAGAAGAAGCCTGACGAAGCGATAAAGACCCTCGATAAGGCCTCGGCCCTGAAGGACGAGCCGATGATCAACATCGTCTATATAGTCAAGGGCATGGCGTATTCACAGAAAGGGCTTAAGTCCGACGCGGTCGCCTCCTACAAGAGGGCGGTAGAACTCGCGCCGAAAGATGCAGAAGGATATTTTTACCTCGGCGCCGCATACGAGGGGCAGGGAGAGAAAACCCTCGCGAAACAGGAGCTGCTGAAGGCGATAGAGCTGAATCCGAAGCATGCCGACGCGCTGAATTACCTGGGATATATGTACGCGGAAGAAGGCGCCAACCTCGACCAGGCGGTGGAATTCATAAAGCGCGCGATAGAGCTCAGCCCTAATAACGGCGCATATGTCGACAGCCTCGGATGGGCCTATTACCAGAAGGGCATGACCGACGAGGCGATAGCGCAGCTCGAAAAGGCGATCTCGCTTTACGGCAAGGACCCGATACTGTATGACCATTTGGGCGACGCTTACTCGAAGAAGGGCTTAAAGGATAAGGCCAGGGAGTCCTGGAAGAGGTCCCTCGAGATGAAGCCCGACCAGCAATCGGTAAAAGAAAAACTGGAAAAATCCGAAAGAGCGCAAAAATAGATGAACAGGCCAAGCGTTGAAGAGCTGAAGGGCATTGCCAGGGAGATAAGGAAAGACGTCGTCACGATGCTTTGCGAGGCGGGCTCGGGGCATACGTCCGGGTCGCTCTCGTGCGTCGATATCGTGGTCGCGCTTTACTATTATAAATTGCAGAACGACCCGAAGGACCCGAAATGGGCCGCAAGGGACCGGTTCGTATTATCAAAGGGGCACACATGCCCGACGCTTTACGCGGTGCTCGCGCGCAGGGGGTTCTTCCCTTGTGATGCGCTGATGACATTGCGTAAGCGCGGTTCGATATTGCAGGGCCACGCGACCATTTCGACGCCGGGCTGCGAAGCCTCGACCGGTTCGCTGGGCCAGGGGCTTTCGATAGCCAACGGCATGGCGCTCGCCGGACGGATGGATTTCAAGGATTACAGGGTCTACTGCCTCATGGGAGACGGAGAACAGGATGAGGGCCAGATATGGGAAGCCGCGATGACCGCGGCGCATTACAAGCTGGACAACATTTGCGGGATAATAGATTACAATAAACAGCAGATAGGCGGCTGGCTCAGCGACGTGAAGAACATCGAGCCGCTGAAGGATAAGTGGGCAGCGTTCGGCTGGAATGTCATAGAGGCCGACGGGCACGATTTCAAGCAGTTGATGGACGCGCTCGATAAGGCGGAGATGATAAAGGGCAAACCAACGGTGATCATAGCCCATACCGTAAAGGGCAAGGGCGTGTCGTTCATAGAGAAGAATTCGGTCGGTTTCCACGGCACGGCGGTCAAGAAGGCCGACCTGGAGAAGGCCATCAAAGAGATAGAAGAGGGGAAATAGGCATATGGCTGACCTGAAAGCTACCCGCGACGGGTTCGGAGAAGCGCTGGTCGAGCTCGGGAAGACCAATGAGAATGTCGTCGTATTGTCCGCCGACCTGGCGTCTTCGGTCAGGGCGAACTGGTTCAAGGACAAGTATCCCGGGAGGTTCTTCGATTTCGGGGTCGCCGAGCAGGATATGATGTCGACGGCGGCCGGTTTCGCGCTGAGCGGCAAGATACCCTTTGCCGCGACATTCGGCGTCTTCGCGTCGGGCCGCGCATGGGACCAGATACGCGTCTCTATATGCTATATGAACCTTAATGTGAAGATCGTCGGAAGCCACGGCGGCATATCGGTCGGCCCGGACGGTGCCTCTCACCAGGCCCTCGAAGAGATAACATTGATGCGCGTGCTGCCGAACATGACCGTAATAGTGCCGTGCGACTCGGAAGAGGCGCGGCTTGCCACGATCGCCGCCGCAGCCCATAAAGGCCCGGTATACCTGAGGCTTGGGCGCGAACCGTTCCCGATCATCACTGATTACAAGGGAGACTACAAGATAGGCAGGGCCGTAACGATGGCCGACGGTACCGACCTCACGATAGTCGGTACCGGCATAATGGTCCAGGAAGCTTTGAAGGCCCGCGAGGAATTGAAGAAGCAGGGCATATCGGCCCGTGTGATCAACCTGCATACCATCAAGCCAATAGATAAAGAAGCGCTCATAAAGGCAGCGAAAGAGACAGGCGCCATAGTCACAGCCGAAGAGCATACCGTCTCCGGCGGGCTCGGAGGCGCCGTAGCCGAGGTCCTGGTGGAGAATTTTCCCGTACCGGTCCGGATGGTCGGCATGAAGGACAGGTTCGGCGAATCGGGAGAGGCGAAGGAGCTCATGAAATATTTCGGCCTCAGCCATGAAGGCCTGGTAACCGCCGCCCTCGAAGTCCTTAAGCTGAAAAAGTAATGCCTGCGATCACCTTAAAGTCCCCGGCCAAGATCAACCTTTACCTGAAGGTCCTCGGTAAGAGGCCCGACGGTTATCATGACATCGAGACGGTCTTCGAACGCATAGACCTCTGCGATGAACTGACCTTTAGCCCGATACCCGACCGTATAGTGGTCAAATGCGATAACCCACAAGTGCCTTGTGACCAGCGCAACCTGGTGTATAAGGCCGCGCAGATGCTGAAGGACCGTTACGCGATCCCGTCCCTGGGTGTTGAGATAACATTAAAGAAGAATATACCCGTGGCCGCCGGCCTTGGGGGCGCCAGCTCAAACTGTGCCTACGCGTTGCGCGGCCTGAGCGAACTGTGGGGCCTGAAACTCGAAAAGCATGAGATCTTTGACATCGGCAGCGAGATAGGGGCCGATGTCGCATTCTTCCTGCTTGATTCCGGGAGGGCGATAGGCCGCGGAAAGGGAGAGGTGCTGGAAGCGGTCCCCAAGGGAGAGAGTTTCCGGTACCTTCTTGTGAACCCTGGATTCCCGGTGCTCGCAAAAGACGCCTATAAGAGCCTAAATTTGGGCTTGACACCTATCCCCGGCCATAGTAAAATCAACCCTGCGTCTCTTGAGGCTATAAAGTTCGATAGACTTAAGGGGCTAGTATTTAACAGCTTAGAAGACCCGGTGGTTCGTATGCATAAAGCCATCTCCGAGATCAAATCAGAAATCACCAGATCCGGGCTTAGTGTTGTTATGATGAGCGGAAGCGGGCCAACTGTCTTCGGAGCGGCTTCAAGCATGAAGGAAGCCCTTGACGCAAAGGAAAGGCTCGCGCTTAAGGAAGGATGGCAGGCTTTCATCGCGTCGACGCTCTGGTAAGCCGGCCGCTTTTCATCTAGGGCAAAAAGGAGCGGGCCAGATGGTTATTAGTGAAGTAAGGGTCTTTCTTAAAGAGGGCCAGGACAGGAAGTTAAAAGCATACGCAACAGTGACATTTGACAACTGTTTTGTAGTAAGGAACATAAAGGTTATAGAGGGGCAGAAGGGGTTGTTCGTCGCGATGCCTTCGAGGAAGATGAAGGAATCGTGCCCGAAGTGCAGGTTCAAGAACGTAGTGCGGTCCAAGTATTGCAATAATTGCGGCGGAAACCTCGAGACTATCGTCCGTCCGGCGGCCAAATCGCCGGAGGAGGAAGCCTCGGCCCGCCAATCCGAACATAAAGATATTGCCCATCCAATCACTCTCGAGTTCAGGGAGCTGATCCAGAAGAAGGTCCTGGACGCTTTCGACAGCGAGAAGAAAAAGGGCCCTTCCCCTGTCAGAGGGGGAGAATTCGCAGAAGAAGAAGACTAACCCACACGGGTAGACCTGTCTGCTCCACTTAGGGCAGGGTCTAGCCCGGTAGTTTAAATTCTTCTGCCCGGTAGTGTAAAGGTAGCACACGAGAATTTGGATCTCGGCGTTGAGGTTCGAATCCTCACCGGGCAACCAGTGCGGGATTATATAATATGGCAGAGAGATGCTCGTTTTGCGGGAAATCCCGCGAAAAAGTAAAGAAACTTTTCTCCGGGCAGGGCGCATACATTTGTGAGAGCTGCGTCAAGCTTTGCAGCCAGATACTGTCCAGCGACGAGGAAGAGGACCTGAAGCTCAAGCGTGAATCGAAGGTCAAAGAGCTTCTGAAGCCCACGGAGATGAAACGCCAGCTTGACCAGTACATCATAGGCCAGGAGCGCGCAAAGCGCCAGCTTTCTGTCGCCGTATACAACCATTACAAGAGGATAATAACACAGGCCCAGAACCGCGATGTCGAGTTCGAGAAGTCGAACGTGCTGCTTATCGGCCCGACCGGTTCAGGCAAGACGCTGCTCGCGAGGACCCTCGCGAAGGTCCTCGATGTCCCGTTCGCTCTGTGCGACGCGACGCCGCTTACCGAGGCCGGTTATGTCGGCGAGGATGTCGAGAACGTGCTGCTGCGCCTGCTCCAGGGATGCAATTACGACGTGAAGCGCGCGCAATTCGGGATAATCTATATAGACGAGATCGACAAGATAGGCAAGACGCAGGATAACGTCTCCGTGACGAGGGACGTCTCCGGCGAAGGTGTCCAGCAGGCCCTGCTGAAGATACTCGAGGGCACGATCGCGAATGTCCCGCCGCAGGGCGGCAGGAAGCACCCGCAGCAGGAATACATACAGATAGACACGACGAACATACTTTTCATATGCGGAGGGACTTTCTCCGCGCTTAACAAGATAATCGAGCGCAGGGCCGGCAGGAAGACGATAGGATTCAGCGCCCAGGAAGAAAAGACAAAGAAGCTCGGAGACATGCTCTCGCTTGTCGAGCCCGAGGACCTGCTGAAATTCGGGATGATACCTGAATTCGTCGGGCGCCTTCCGGTCATCGCGACGCTGAACCAGCTTGACGAGAAGGACCTCATAGAAGTGCTGGTCAGGCCGAGGAATTCGCTGGTAAAGCAGTATACTAAATTTTTCGAGATGGAGAACGTGAAGCTCTCGTTCCCGGACGATGCGCTTGCCGCTATCGCCAAGAAAGCGATACACAAGGGCACGGGTGCGCGCGCGCTGCGCTCCATCCTCGAGGAGATAATGTTTGAAGTGATGTATGATATCCCGTCTCAGAACGAGATAGCGGAGTGCGTCATCACGCCGGAATGCGTTACGCGCGGGGTCAAACCCATACTCATCACGCGCGACGAAGAAAAAGACAAGCGTAAGATAGCGTAGAAGGCGGTTCAATTGGACGGTTTCGGATGTGTAATCCTTGCCGCCGGCAAGGGCACGCGTTTTTTTTCGGATACCCCGAAAGTCATGCATGACCTGCACGGTAAACCCGTCCTGCGGCATGTCCTGGATACGGCTAAGTCGGCGGGCTTTGTCCGACCGGTCGTCGTCATAGGGCACAAGCCGGGTGAGGTGGAGCGGTACCGGAAGGCCAGGCGGCCGTTCCCGTCGTCCAGAGGATGCAGCTCGGTACCGGCGATGCCGTGAAAGCCGCAGAAAAGCAGCTTTCTAAGTACCGCGATATAGCGGTCCTCTACGGCGATGTGCCGCTCGTAAAGAAAGAGACCCTGCGGTCCCTCGTAGGTTTCCATAAGGCTTCGGGCGCTTCATGCACCGTGCTGACGGTGGATATGGAAGACCCGTCCGGGTACGGCAGGATCGTGCGCGGGCCCTTTGGCGGGGATGTCGAGGCGATCGTCGAGGAGAAGGAAGCGGCCGCGGAAGAGAAGAAGATACGCGAAATAAATGTCGGGCTGTACTGCTTTGATCGCGGCGATCTATTCACCGCGATCAAGAAGATACGCAGATCGAAGATCAAAAAAGAATATTACCTGACGGACGCCGTGGCAATACTGATATCCGAAGGTAAACGCGTCAGGGCTTTCAAGACTGGCGATCCCGATGAATCTATCGGGATGAACTCGAGGTCGGACTTGGCAAACGCATATTCGATAATAAGCAGCAGGAAATGCGCGGAGCTGAACAAGGGCTCCGTGACCGTGCTCGACCCGTCAACGACGTTCATATCGCCGGACGCGAAGATAGGCAGGGATACCGTAATATATCCCTTTACCGTGATAGAGAAGGGCGTCACGGTCGGCAAACGCTGTTCGATAGGCCCGTTCTGCAGGTTGAGGCCGGGCGCCGTCATTGGGGACGGGGCCGAAGTGGGGAATTTCGTGGAGATCGTACGCACTAAGGTAGGCAAGGGGGCAAAGGCCAAGCACCTGACGTATCTCGGCGACGCCGTGGTAGGCAAGGGCGCGAATATAGGGTGCGGAACGATAACCGCCAATTATGACGGAAAGAAGAAGAGCAGGACGGTCATCGGCGATAAGGCATTTATCGGGAGCGGCACAGTGCTGGTCGCGCCCGTAAAAGTAGGCGCCGGCGCGGTAACGGGCGCCGGGAGCGTCGTGCTGAAAAATAAGAACGTGCCTGCGCACAAAGTCGCAGTCGGGGTGCCGGCAAGGATATTAGGTAAATACAAAAACAAAAAGGGCAAAAGATGAAAATCAACGGGAACCTGCTTGTGTTTTCCGGGAACGCGAACCCGGTGTTGGCGAAGAAGATATGCGGTTACCTGAAGGTCCGTCTCGGCAACGCCTCGGTGGACAGGTTCAACGACGGCGAGATAAGGGTGAGGGTAGACGAGGATGTCAGGGGCAAGGACGTCTTCATTGTCCAGCCGACGTGCTTACCCGGCAACGATAACCTGATGGAGCTCCTCATACTGATCGACGCGGTCAAGCGTTCGTCCGCGCGCCGCATCACCGCCGTCATGCCGTATTACGGGTACAGCAGGCAGGACAGGAAGGACCGTCCGCGCGTCCCGATCACGGCGAAGCTCGTCGCGAACCTCATAACGGTGGCCGGCGCGAACAGGGTCCTTACGATGGACCTGCATGCCGGGCAGATACAGGGATTTTTCGATATACCGCTCGATAACCTTTTCGCGGTCAATACTTTCATGCAGTATTTCGAGAGGAAGCACATGCCCGACCTGGTAGTCGTCTCGCCTGATGTCGGCGGCATAAAGATGGCGCGCGCGTACGCGAAGAAATTCAAATCGGGCCTGGCCGTCGTCGACAAGAGGCGTATCAACGACAAGCAGGCCGAGGTGATGAACATAATGGGCGAGGTCAGGGGCAAGAACGTCTGCCTGATCGATGACCTCGTAGCGACAGCAGGAACCCTCGTGGAAGCCGTCGCGGCGCTGAAGAAAGCGGGCGCGAAGAAAGTATATGCGGCAGCCACTCACGCGGTCCTTTCCGGACCGGCGATAGAGAGGATAAAAGATTCCGCGCTCGAAGAGTTGATCGTGACGGACACTATCCCGATACCCAGGGAGAAGATGATACCGCAGATAAAGGTATTGTCGGTAGGGCCTTTGCTGGGCCAGGCGATAGCGAGGATACACAAAGAACAATCGATCAGCATACTGTTCGATAAGGTCTATCAATAAAAGAGAAGAAAGGAAAAGCAGAGATGGAACAGGTAAAACTGGAAGTCAAAGTAAGGAAAGAGACCGGAAAAGAGGCCGCCAAGCGCGAACGCGAAAAGGGCACGGTACCCGCTGTAGTCTACAGGAAAGGCGAGAAGGCCGTTTCGCTCTACCTGAACAGGAAAGCGATGGAGCAGGCACTCCATACGTCCGCGGGCGGGAACGCCCTGATCAACCTGAAGATAGAGGGCGACGAAAAAGCGAAACCGAAGACATGCATAATCAAAGAGATACAGCATGACCCGCTGAGCGGGAAGATCCTCCACGTCGATTTCAACGAGATATCGCTTACCGAAGAGATCAAAGTCGAAGTTCCTCTTTCGGCGAAGGGCGAGGCGGTCGGCGTCAAGCAGGACGGAGGCGTTCTCGAGCATCTCCTCTGGGAGGTACAGGTCGAGTGCTTGCCTACCGATATACCTCAGAAGCTCGAGGTCGATGTCAGCAGCCTTAAGATCGGCGACGCGTTGTTCATTAAAGATATCGTCGTTCCGAAGGGCGTCAAGATCCTCAACGACCCCGAAGTCAGGATATTCGCGGTCGAGAAGCCTATAGAGATCAAGCCCGAGGAGGTCGCTGTCGCGGCCGAGACGGCTCCTGCGGAACCCGAAGTAACGAAGCAGAAGAAACCCGAGGAGATAGCCGCGGAAGAGGCGGCCAAGGCGAAGGCTAAAGAGAAGAAGGAATAGCATAGCCTGATGAAATTGATCGTCGGCCTGGGGAACCCGGGAACGAAGTACGAAAGGACGCGGCACAACGTCGGCTTCATGGTAGCTTCGGCGTTGTCCGATAAGTACGGCATAAGGTTGAGTTCCAAAGCGTATGATTCGCTCGTTGGAAAAGGAAAGGTATGCGGAGAGGAAGTCGCGATCGCGCTGCCCCAGACATTCATGAACAGGTCCGGGCAGGCGGTAAGGTCGCTCTCTTCGCGCAGGAAGCTTGAGTCCGCGGATATACTCGTCATCTGCGATGACGTGAACCTGGAACTCGGCATAATAAGGTTGCGCGCCGAAGGCTCCGCAGGCGGGCATAACGGGCTTACCTCCATAATAGAGCAGCTCGGCAGCTGCG
>JBAZFE010000054.1:0-8711 GCA_041653555.1 Candidatus Omnitrophota bacterium | reverse complement strand
AAGCTCACGTTCCGTGTATATCTTATCGAGGAACCGAGCGCCGAACTTCTTTGCCGCGGCCTTTATCCTCTTTACCTCTACTATATCTACCCCGAATCCTTCTATCATCTTATCAGCGCTATCATTTCCCTTACGGCCTTATCGAGCCCGGCGAAGACCGCGCGGGATATTATCGAATGGCCTATGTTGAGCTCTTCCATGCCCTTTATCCCCGCGACATCGCGGACATTGACGTAGTTGAGGCCGTGGCCGGCGTTGACGCGCAGGCCCAGCGAGACCGCATACGCCGTCGCGGCCTCGAGTTTCCTCAATTCCGCCTTACGCGCGCGCGCGCCGACAGCGTTGGAATATTCCCCGGTATGCAGCTCGATAAACTCCGCGCCCGTATCGTGCGCGGCCTTAACCTGCCTGTTTGACGGGTCGATGAACAGGCTCACGACCGTGCCCTGGTCCTGCAGCTTAGCCGTGACCGACGTTATCTGTTTTCCGTATTTGACGCAATCGAGGCCGCCCTCCGTCGTGAGCTCCTGCCTCCTCTCGGGCACAAGCGTCGCCTGGTCAGGGACGAGGTCGAGCGCTACCGCGACGATATCTTTCGCGACGGACATCTCCATGTTCAGGCGGGTGCGGACCGTCTTCCTTAACAGGTAGAGGTCGCGGTCATTCATATGGCGCCTGTCTTCCCTGAGGTGCGCGACGATCGAGTCGCATCCGGCGGCTTCGCAAACGCGCGCAGCCAGGACCGGGTCGGGCTCAACGCCCCCCCTTGCCTGCCTCAAAGTAGCGATATGGTCGATATTGACGCCTAATATTGGCATATATTTGGTTATCTCTGGAGTGTCTCTGCGGGGATCTGCCGGTTGTAGGACCCCTGTGAGGCGTAACCCGGCATGTTATCAAGGTCTTCGCGCGCGTAGGCCCAGACTATTATCGCGAGCACAAACGCGATGATCTTAAGCCAGAAGTCCTTTGAGAACCAGTCCATCGTCATTTCTTCCTGAAAAAGTGGTTCATGGTCAGTTTCACGTGCGGCTTCTTCTCTTTCTTCGGCCTGTAAAGGAGCGCGCGAAGGTGGTTGATAAGCCTTTCCCTGTCCAGGTCGCGCGTGAGCTTGCCCGCGTTCGCGACGGATATCACGCCCGTCTCTTCCGATACCACGACGCATACGGAATCGGTCTCCTCGGAAAGGCCTATCGCCGACCTGTGCCTTGTCCCGAGCAATTTGCTTATGTCCGGGCTCTGCGACAGCGGGAACAGGCAGCCCGCCGCGATTATCCTGTCGCCGTGGATCACGACGCCCCCGTCATGGAGCGGGGTGTTCGGCATGAATATCGTGTTCAGCAATTCGCTCGTTATATTGCTGTCGAGCGGCACGCCGCTCTCGGTATACGGCTCAAGCGATACCTCCCTCTCGATAGCGATTATCGCGCCTATCTTCTTGCGCGCGAGTATCGAGACGGATTTCGCGACCTCGTCTATCGTCCTCTCTTCGGTCAATATGTTCCCGAAGACCTTCTCCCTGCCTATCCTCGCGAGGCCGCTCCTGAGCTCCGGCTGGAAGACTATCAGGAACGCGATGACGGACAGCGCGAAGAGTTTCGTGAATATCCAGTTTATTACGTCGAAGCGCATCTGCTGCGTGAGCAGGAATATGACGGCAATGATCAATATGCCGCGCAATACCTGGACCGCGCGGGTCCCCTTGATGAAGGCGAGCAGCTTATAGATAACGAACCAGATGATGCCTATCTCGATGATGGGCTTCCACACCACCACGATCAGCTCCATCGGCGTCCTGGCCTGCGAGAAATCGAATAATAGGTCAACCATTGATTATGGCATCCGTAATTTGGGCTACCTGCTTCATCTGTTTTACGTCATGCACCCTGACGATATCGGCGCCGTTCCGTATGGACAACGCGACCGACGCCGCCGTGCCGAACTGCCTCTCATCCTCCTGCGCGCCGGTTATCTTGCCTATGAACGACTTGCGCGAGGGCCCCGACATTACCGGGTAGCCAAGGGACTTGAACTCCCTGAGGTTCTTCAATATATTCAAATTATGCGCGGCCGTCTTGCCGAACCCGATCCCGGGGTCCACAACAATGCTGTCATCCTTTATTCCCACGGCTTTAGCGGCAGATATGCTCTTCCTGAGGCTGCGGCATATCTCGCCGATAAGGTCATCGTATACCGGGTCCTTCTGCATCGACATCGGCGTGCCCTTCATATGCATCAGCACTACCGCCGCCTTATGCTCCTTCACGAACTTCGCGATCTTACGGTCCTTATTCAGGCCGGTTATATCATTTATCATCGACGCTCCGGCATCGAGCGCCATGCGCGCCACCTCTGATTTGGTCGTATCTACGGATATCGGCGCCTTGATCCGTTTCGCCAGCTCTTTTATCACCGGTATTACACGCCTGCATTCTTCCTTCGCGTGTACCGCCCTCGCGCCGGGCCTGGTCGATTCCCCGCCGATATCTATGATGTCCGCGCCCTGGGATTCCATCTTTAACGCCCTGGCGACGGCGTATTCCCTGTCAAAGTACATGCCGCCGTCGGAGAACGAATCCGGCGTCACGTTCAACACTCCCATTATATGCGCGCGTTTGCCGAGATTCAATTTATATTTGCCGGCGCGCAGCACGAAATCCCTTCTCGCGTAATCCGATTCGAGCGCGGTTATCATCCCGCCCAGCGGCGCGAGCCCGAACGGCTGTTTCTGCAGTTTCACGCAGAGGCGCCCTATCTGGGCAGCCGTGCCTATGATAAGCCCTTCGGTGTCCTTCCTTCTTTTGACGAACGCGTCCCAGGCCACGGCGCAGTCGCCGCCGGCCGAGAGCATCTCCTGCTTGATGATATTCAGGGCGTCCGAACTTATCCCGCAGACCTTTATGACGCGCAGCACCGACTTCGGCGCCATTATCTCTATGCCGCCGCTATGGACGCCCAGCGCGCGCAGCTCGCGGGCCGCTTCTTCCATGTCCCTGATATCGAGGACGCGGAGTTCCATCATTTCATCCCGAGGAGCTCTTTGATCTCTTTGGCATCCAGGACTTCCTTCTCGAGGAGCTTCTCCGCGAGGGCCTTCAGCTTGTCCCTGTTATCGAGCAGCGCCTGTTTCGCGCGGTTATAGCATTCATCCACGATCCGCTTCTCTTCCTCGTCTATCAGAAGCGCCGTCTGGTCGCTGTAATTCTTCTCCTCGTAGAGGTCCCTCCCGAGGAATATCTGCTCCGGCCGCCTTCCGAAGGCCATGTTCCCGAGCTTGTCGCTCATGCCGAACTCGGTCACCATGCGGCGGGCCATCTCCGTCGCGACCTTTATGTCATTGCGCGCGCCGGTCGTGACGTCGCCGAAGATTATCTCTTCCGACGCCCTTCCGCCCATCGCCATCGTTATCTCGGCAAGCAGCTCGATCTTCGATTTATAATATTTATCTTCCGTAGGGGCCGTCAGCGTATATCCTCCCGCCATGCCTCTCGGCAGTATAGTCACTTTATGGAGCGGCTCCACCTTCGGTATCAGCAGCGAAAGCAGCGCGTGCCCGGACTCGTGGTATGCCGTGATCTCCTTCTCGAGCGCGCTGATGATGCGGCTCTTCCTCGCGGGACCGGCTATGACCCTCTCTATCGACTCTCCGAGCTCGTCCATCGTCACCGAATCCTTGTTCCTCCGCGACGCGAGCAATGCGCCTTCGTTGACAAGGTTGGCGAGGTCCGCGCCCGAGAAACCTACGGTCCTCTGCGCGATCAACTTCATGTCGACTTCCGGCGCGAGCTTTATGTTCTTCGCGTGGACTTTCAATATGGCTTCCCTGCCGACGATATCCGGCTCGGTTATATATACGACCCTGTCGAACCTTCCCGGGCGCAGCAACGCCCTGTCGAGCACGTCCGGCCTGTTCGTCGCGGCGATGACTATGACGCCTTCCTGCGTGCCGAAGCCGTCCATCTCGACGAGAAGTGCGTTCAATGTCTGTTCGCGCTCGTCGTTGCCGCCGCCTACGCCGGCGAAACGCTGCCTGCCTACCGCGTCTATCTCATCGACGAATATTATGCAACCCTTGCCGCCTATCTTCGCGGCGCGCTTCGCTTCCTCAAAGAGGTCGCGCACCCTCGACGCGCCGACGCCGACGAACATCTCGACGAAATCGGAACCGCTTATCGAGAAGAACGGCACGCCCGCCTCACCCGCCACCGCTTTCGCGAGCAGGGTCTTGCCGGTGCCGGGCGGCCCTATCAGCAGGACGCCCTTAGGTATCTTGCCTCCGAGGCGCGTGAACTTGCGGGGGTCCTTCAAAAACTCGATTATCTCCTGGAGCTCTTCCTTCGCCTCATCGACGCCCGCGACGTCATTGAACGTTATCTTGACCTGCCCGCCCATGAACTGGCGCGCGCGGCTCTTGCCGAACGACATTATCCTTCCGCCGCCTGCCTGCGCGCTGCGCGAGAGCAGGTACCAGAAGACTATCAGCACGATCAGGGGGAACAGCACGGGCCAGAAGAAATTCGAGAAGAACGGATTGCCGATATTCACCCTGAAATCCTTGACGTTATCACGCATGAGCTTCGTGAGCTCGGGGTCGAAGTCGGATATATACACCTTGTAGATCATCCCGTCCTTAAGCTTGCCCTGGACGGTGTAGTCCCTCTTTACCGCGGTCTCGACCTGTTTGCCGGCCACGAAATTAGTGAACTCCGAAAGGCTTATCTCTTTGGGCTGCTGCAGGCTCAGGGGCTCGTTCTTAAGGATGCCTGAGAAGTAGAAGAATATCGTGAACAATATGACCGCCACGATGACGCGCTGCGTGACCGTGGGCATCTGGTTATTTAACTTTTTCTTCTTATTATTTCCGTTTGCCATTTGTTTTCCTTTTGGGGATTTGATTATAACAGAAAGCCGCGGGACAAGGCAAGAAAATTAGGCCTTCCTGTACGAGACCCTGAGTATACGTTTCGTGCCCGGCAGCACCTTGACTTCGTCGGAAAGGCGCATGCCGCATACCCATATTATATCCTTTCCGCATACAAGCAGCGGCACCGAGGCCCTTTCCGCCCTCGGGACTTTGCGGTCCGTGAAAAAATCCTGCAGCTTCTTGCCTTTGGACATGCCGAGCGGCCTGAACCGGTCGCCCTTCTCCCATGTCCTTACATACAGCGGGCCCTTGATGCTGTCAAGGTCGAGATACTCGGCGGCCTTCGACTTGCCGGCGGCCGTGCCGCGCGACTTTACGCGTTTCGCCTCAAACCTCAATTTCAGCTCAGGGACAACGGCCGAACCCGGGACCGGCAGTTCCCTGGATACGCGCGGAGCGATTTGCTCCCGCCCGGCCATAGAGAATACGAGCGTATTCCCGGACTTGGCCGCCCTCGCCTTTCCGGGCAGGTCGATAGCGCCTTTTGCCGACGCCATCAGGCCCTCGATATCCTCGATATGCGAATGATCTATGTCGCGCAAACTGCCCCTTACCGACTCGATGGCCTTGCGCAGGATCCCGCGGCGCAGCCCTGCGGGCTTACCCTTCAACTGTTTTATATCTACAAAGACAGAGCCGCCTTTTGATCTGGCGCATTTACCGAACGACTTCCCGACCGCATCGGAGAGGACTTCGTAATCGTAACTGAAGTTCTGCGCGCTGCGCGCGAGCGCCTCTTTTATATTCGGGTTATACTTCTCGAGCAGGACCATCAGTTCGTGGCGTATCCTGTTCCTGAGGAATTTCTGCATGAGGTTCGTGGCGTCCCGGCGCGCGGTTATCTTCATTCCGGCAAGATAGGACTCGACGTCCTTCCTCCAGGATTCTATCAGCGGCCTGATTATGAACGTCCCGCCCAGCCGCCTCTTGGGCGGTATGCCGCGCAGCCCTCCGAGGCCCGAACCGCGGATCAGCCTCATCAATACCGTCTCCGCCTGGTCGTCCAGCGTGTGGCCGAGCGCTATCTTCTTCGCGCCCGTGTCCCTGGCCGCCTTGAGCAGGAATTCATACCTCTTCTCGCGCGCCGCCTCCTCAAGCGAAAACCCCGACTCCTTCGCGAAGGCCGGGACATCTATCCTTTTATAAATTAACGGGAGTTCCAGGCGGCGGGCCAGCTTGCTTACATATTCACGGTCCCCGAGGGTCTCTTCAGGGGCCCGGAACATATGGTCCAGGTGCGCGACATGGAGCTTCAGCCCGTAATCGGACTTCAACCCGTCCAACGCGAAAAGCAGCGCGGTAGAATCCGGGCCTCCCGAAACGGAGACTACAACCGTATCCCCCTTATCGAGCAGGCCGTGCCTCTTTATCGTATCCTTAACGCCGCTTATAAACATCCGTCACTCGTATATGACTTCATCCAGGTAGAATGTGCAGCCTTTAGGATTGAGTTTTCCGTCCGCGGTCCAGCAGAACCCGCCCGCGATGTTCGACAGGTCCCTGCCCGTAAGGTCGATCGAATACTGCTTCCACTGCGACCCGAGCTTCAGCGCGTTCAGTTCCTTCATCACGGAATCCTTGAATTCGCCCTTCACCCCGCCTATCTTGATGCTGACGACTTCCCCGCCGTCCTCGCCGCGTATCCAGAATGAGATCCTCTTGTGCCCGGTAAGGTCCATGCCTTTCTTGCCGCCCCAGTTGTTCTCCGGGTAAAGCCAGTAAACGCCGGCCCATCCTGCCTGGCCGCCCTTTGAATTGTCATAGATCCATTTCATGCACATTTTCCCTGTCTTCGGCTTATCGGGGCATTTGGGGTCCGTCTTTATGCAGCTCACGTCGCCCATCCATCCGCTCGGCGAGAAGACACCCTTGCCTTCCTCATAGACCGCCACCTTGGAGACGGACTTGATGCCGCCGGAAGGGACCGTCCTTTTCAATACCTGCGCATGCGCGGAAGAGACCACGCTGAACGCCAATAAGGTGAGCAATAACTTTTTCACGGGTATACCTCCTTGTTTTGGGCCATCTATGAATGAATTTGGTGGCGGCGATCCGAATTGAACGGATGACATAGCGGGTATGAGCCGCTCGCTCTAACCATCTGAGCTACGCCGCCATCATAATTTGTGCGGGATTAGGGAAAACATACTATCACAAAATCTTCAGTTTGGCAATAAGTCGCAGAAATAATAGCGGTTGTCCCTGAGGACGATCTCGCCTTTGGCGAAACCCACCCTTCCGCGGAATATCGGGCCGTCATAGACGAACGAATGGAACTCGCCGTTCTCGCCGCACGGGTCGACACCCGCCGGAAGGTCCGCAAGGAAACTGCTGTCGTATTCCCTGCCGATAAAGCTCTTATCCAGCAGGGTCGAATCGACGCATACTATCACGGCCTTAAATCCCAGCCCGATGAACCTGCGGGCCAGGTCCGCGCTGCCGCGTTTCCACAGCGGGTATACGCCTTCCATGCCTATGCGCGCGAGATTGTCGTCCTTGTATTTCTTGACATCCTCGAGGGCTATATCGCCCGCGGCATTCAGCAGGACGCCTTCCTTAAAGTACCTTTCGAGGACTTCACGTATCTTCGATTCGTTCTCCTCGATCGCGGCGCCTTTACTCATAAGGGCTTTCTCGAGCGTGATTCCGAGCGCCTTCGCCTGTTTTTCCAGTAAAGCGGTCCTTACGCCGTGCATGCTTACCCTGTCATAATCTCTAGTGACCGTGGTCAACAGCGCGGATATATCATATTCTCCGCTCTGTACCATCTCGTAGAGGGCCAGGGCGCTGTCCTTGCCGCCGCTCCATGAAAATATGACTTTCTTCTTCATTTTTTCCTCGCATTCATGCTTCCGGTGCGGTAACCTTCCAGGTCTACCGCTACATATTTGAAGCCCAGGGAATTGAGTATTTTTATTGCGCCGGCGCCGATCCCAAGCAGTTTTTTTATATCAGCCCGGGGCACCTCGATCCTTGCGATATCACCGTGGCAGCGGACCCTTACCTGCCTGAGGCCGAATCTCCCGCGCAACATCTCTTCCGCAGCATTTATCGAATCAAGCTTTTTCACGGCGATCGGTTCGCCTGTCGGTATCCTGGTAGCCAGGCACGCGTTCGCGGGTTTATCCCATGTTGACAGGCCGATCTTACTTGAGAGCGCGCGTATATCCGCTTTCGTCATCCCCGCGCTTTCTAGCGGGCTCAATATCCCGAGCTCCCTCAGCGCGAGCCTGCCCGGCCGGTAATCCTTCCTGTCGTCGCGGTTGCTCGCGTCGACGACTACGCTATATCCATTCCTTGCCGCTTCTTTCTTTATCGCGGAAAATATCTTCTTCTTGCAGTAATAACATCTCAGGGAAGTATTGGCCTTTATTTTCGGGTCGGATAAAAGCTTAACCTTAACGACGGAGTGTTTTACTCCGAGCAACCTTACAAACCGCGCGGCCTCATCGATCTCCGCCTTCGGCGCAAATTCCGACCATACCGTGACGGCGAGCACATTCCCGCAGCCAAACGCGTCCCTTAACAGCCTGAGCAGGAATGAGGAATCCGCCCCTCCCGAAAACGCGACCGCTACTCTATCCATCCGCCGCCCAATATCTTCTCTCCGCCGTAGAATACGAAAGCCTGGCCGGGGGTTATCGCGTGCTGCGGCTCGTCAAAGACCGCCTTCACCCTGCGGGCCGATAACTGCGTGACCCTGCACGCCGACTTCCCGTGGTTGTACCTTATCTTCGCCTGCGCATAGGCCGGCCTTTCAAGGCCGGCTTTGCCCATCCACCTGACA
>JBAZFE010000053.1:0-8826 GCA_041653555.1 Candidatus Omnitrophota bacterium | reverse complement strand
AGAAATTCTCGGGGCTCATAGGGCTTGCGCAGGAGGCTACGGAATGGGCGCTCGTCAGGGAATCCAGGCCGAACTGCACGATAATCGTGCCGGAGATATCCGCTTACTACTGGGGGGCCCTCATCTATTTCTTCGAGATGGCGACGGCTTTCGAGGGAGAATTGCTCGGCATAAACGCGTTCGACCAGCCCGGTGTCGAGGGATATAAGAATTATATGTATTATAAGCTGGGTAAACCGGGCCTCAACAAAGCCGTGGCGGAAGAGATAAGGAAGAACCCGCTCGTAAAGAACCCGAAGTTCATTCTATAGGGATCACGATCTTCGTCCCGGCCTTAAGCTTGTTCGGGTCCTTGATCTTTTCCTTATTAAGCTCGTAGAGGTATTTCCACCTGTTCGCCTTGCCGTACTCGGCCCTGGCGATCGAAGAGAGCGTGTCCCCCTTCTTTACGGTATATTCTTTCGTGGAGACCTCCACTTTGCTCTCGACTGTCTTCTCTTCTGATATCTCTGTGGTCGCCTCGCCGTTATAGGGGACCATGACCTCCTCTACTTCGGCTATCATGAACTGGGCGTTGCGGTCCTTCTGCATGCCGACCATATCGGTAACATGCGCTATCGCATCGAGCTTGCCGCGGCTGACTATCTTTATCTCCGGTTCCTCTATGCCGTTCTCTATCATGAACCTCTTCACGGCTTCCGCGCGGCGGCGGCCCAGCTTCTCGTTATATTTCTCGCTTCCGCGGATATCGCAGTTTCCGGTTATCAGTATGCTCGCGTCCGCGTTATGCTTCAATGTCCAGACGGCCTGTTCGAGTATCTTCTTCGCGTCATCCCTGAGCGCCGACTTATCATAATCAAAATATACCTTCACGTTCTTTATGATCTTCTTGATCAGCAGCGACGGCCTTAATTCCTGCGGTTTAGGGGGCGGAAGTTCTTCTGACTGGTAATCGAAGATCAGTTTATAGACGTATACGTACCCCCTGTTCCCCCACGGGGCCGCGGTGCCGGGTTCCTTAGGCATCCACCAGTATCCGCCCATATCCGCGTCCTTTACGGGCGAAGGCTGCGCATCGGTAGGCCACCATTGGAACTGCTTCTGCAGATCCTGCAGCTGCTGGTCCCTCTTGCCTATCCTGTCCTGTTTGCTGATGAACCAATCGGATGCGAAGAGCGTGTTCAAGCAAAGTATGAGCGACGCGGAAATTGCGATGCGGATAATGGTCGTCTTCTTCATTGGGAATGCCTCCTAACCGGGATTAATTTACGGCTATTAGATTATACATCAAAAAACGAAAATCCCAAGCAAAAAGCGCGGCGCCGCTTAAAAATCCACCTGCGTCCTTAAGCCGTATACGAATATATCATCCGTATCGCCGGCGATGTCTTTCCCGAACGGGTCCCAGATATACTGGAAGTCCGGGCTTATCGAGAGGTGGTCGTTTATATGTATACTGTAATAGGCCTCAAAATGCCCCTCGTTCCTGCACTCAAGCCCGGGGTCAAAAGACTTTTTATAGTCGCCGGAAGGGATCACCTGGCCTACCGCGAGGCCGAGAACATCGTTTTCGCGGCGCCACGGCTTGCCCTCAACCTGCATGCCCGCGCTCCAGGAATGTTTCAATGAATAGTTCAGGTCTCCCGAGGCCGTGATATCCGGGTTGTAGACCTTCGGGTCCTGCCAACCGTAGCGGGTAAAGAGCGTGACCGTATTATGGACCTTCTGGTCGAAGCTCAGGCCGAAGCCGTACGCGCTTTTTTTCTCTTTCTCCGGGTCAAGCCATTCTGTATGGCGGGCCTTGTTCGACCAGCCTAGGAACCTGTAGTTGCCCGGGAGGCCGAAGAATTTGGTCTTGAAGGTCACCTCGCCGATATTGAAGAGGTTATCCCCTATCTCTTCCCAGTCGCTGTCGCCGTCGAATACGCCGTAATTGAACTCAAGCCAGCCGGCCGGCATCGCCGCCGCCCTCAACGCGAGCGTATAATCCGGAAATTCTATAACGGGGCTGCTGCGGAAGATATAGCTCAGGAATTGCGTCGTCTCGTCGTTCGCGGCCTCGTTCGTGTCAAAATACACCGTAGCGTCGAGCTTGCCGAACGTGATCAGGGCCTTATCATTGAATAGCCCCTGCTCATACCATATTTCAGAGACCGTGACATTGTCATCGTTGTAGGCGTCGGCGTTGACGGCGCTGAAAAGCGAGAGGTCGTTGTTTAGGCCCTGGCGGCCCTGGCCGGCCTCGAGGTGTATGAAGGCCTCGCTGTTCAGCCCCTCGAACTCCCTGGATATCGTAATGTCCTCAGAGAAGGAGGCATCGGCCCTTCCGGTCTTCTTCTCCTCGGCCGCGTTGGCATTATCCGTGCCCTGGATTATCATCGTCGCTCCGGCGCCTATCTCGAGGCCCGCGGCCTTTATGGCGGGGACGCCTGTCTCCCGGTGGAGCTTTTCGTCCATATCCTTGAACTTCGCCTCGTATTCCTGCGCGGACAGCTTCTTCTCGAGCGCCTCCACCTTGGCCTCGAGCGCCTTTATCTTCTCCATCATCGCGGCCTCATCGGCGTGGATACGCCCCGTATTGCACAGCAGGACGGCCGAAAGGAATGCGGCAGCCAGGTAACGCATAATGGGATACCTCCCTATTTATTGATGACTACCAGGTGATCCTGTTCCTGGACAAGCGGTTTTTTCGGAAGCCAGAATTTCCTGTAGACGTGTTCGGTGATCTCTTCCTTCTGCGCGCGGGTATACCTGTGGACGTTCGGATATAGCATTACCATCCAGATGACCGCCATGAATTCCTCGAAATCGCCGACGAAAAAGGAGATACGGCTCCTCCCTATCGAGATCTTTGACCTATTGAAGACATGGTCGGCCTCGAGCTCCTTCTTGAAATGCCAGAGGTCCTGGTCGTTATGGCAGCCGAAATATTTTCCGGCAAAATGGCCGTAAAGCCAGCTCGTCGTGTATTCGTCATCGCTCTTCGAAGCCATCATGACCGCGTGCATGGCGCCTTTCGGCGCCAGTATCTTGCGGTACAGGTTATCGAAAAGGCTGTCCCATCCGGGCTCCTGGCAATAGTAGAGGCTGTGATGCAGGGTAATGAGCTCGACCTTGCGGCCTTCAAGCACCTTATCGAGGAATGATCCCGAGCTCCCGGCGCAGGAAAAAGCCTTGGTATAATCCCCGGCAACCGCCCTGACATGGTCGAGGGATTGGCGCCTGATGCGTTCGTTGACCAGGCCCAGCGCGGACCTGTCGATGTCCATCAGGTAAAGCCCGCCGCGGAAGACCGCTTCAAGTATGCGGAATTGGGGTTCGTCGCTTGAACCTATCGAGAGGGCCCTAAGGGGCTTATTGAGGGGAAATTCCTTATGCAGTATCCTTATCACGGCGGCCAGCTTCTCGCCGATGTCGACCTTGTCCCTGCTATGTTTCGCCCAGATCTTCCCTTCCTGGTAGATCTTAAGGCCGGCGGACCTGATCCCGCGTTCGATAAGACTTATGCGCTTACCCATTCGGATAATTTTTTCCTTATCTCTTCAGGCACAGGCTTCGCTTTCATGTCCTCATCCACGCAGGCCCAGACGACGCTGCCGGCCAGCAGCAGCCTATCACCCTTCCTTACCTGCTGTTTAAAGCGCACGGAAGCGTTGCCGACCTTCTCGACGGATGTGTAGATCCCGATCGTATCACCGTAACGCGCGGGTGCTTTATAATCTATCTCTACGCGGACCACCGGGAATAATACGCCCTTACCGGCATATTCCTGAGTATCTATGCCGAGGCTGCGCAGGAACTCCGTCCTTCCCTCCTCGAGATGTTCCAGGTAATTCGCGTAATACACCACCCCGCCGCTGTCGGTATCGTGGTAATAGATCCTCTTGTCAATCCGGTGCTCCTTCATCATTCCTCCGAGCGTCAGAAAGTTATCCCGAGCCTCGTTCCGACGACGAGCGCGTTGTCGATATCGCCCGACCCGCCGGGGCGGAAAATATACTGCAAGTCCGGCTGCAGGTACATCCAGCCGTTGATCTGGACCTTGTATGAAAGGTCGAGCATCGCCTCATGGGACAGGCCGCCGGGGAAATCATCGCTCCAGTTACCATACGCGAAGCCAAGCGCCGCAATATCCTTGTCCCTGCCGGATATAAGCCCTTTATAGAAGACGCCTCCGTCGATGAAGAACGGGAACTCGTTATAATCTGAAGGCGCGAACGTGACGGCGCCGAGAGCCGTAAGGCCCTGGTCGCTGCCCGCGCCGCCTTCACGGTAGACCATCTGGTCGGCGGCGACATAACCGCCGTAGTTCCCCCTGCGCTGCCCGGCCTCATCGCCGAGCCGCTCGAACTTTCCGGTATCATAATAGCCGCCCGCCTTATACGTGCCGGGCATGCCCGTATCTTCCTTGGCCCCGTTATTCAGGTACTGGAACTCCTGTATCACGAATACGCCCTTCTTGAACCTCATGTCGAAATACAGGCCGTGGTACTCCCTGTCCCCGGCCTTCGCCGTGTTGGCGTCGTATATACCCGTCAACGACACGACGCGCTCAAACGGCTTCGCCTTGAGGCGCGCGCCCCATACGGCGTTGGGATATGTCGAGAACGGAAGGTCTATCGGGAGGCTTATCGGGTTGCCGTCTATCGCGTTGTTCACGTATATCCAGTATAGCGGGGACGTCGCGAAGTCATCGCCGGCGCTCGTGCGGCCGACCTTCAGGGCGACCCGGTCATCGAACATCGACTGCTCGAGGTAGAGCGCGTACAGCCTTAACTGCTGGGCGCCGTAGATGCTCGACACGACGAACCTGTTGCCGATATAGTCCTGGGAAAGGTTGCGGCCCGCGCGGTACAATCCCGATACGCGGAACTGGAGCCCGTCGAGGTGCGCGAGCTTCTCGAGGTCTACGTTGAGGTCCGCGCCCCATGAATGGTTATAGCGGACGCCATGCTCGCGGCCGCCGGAGGGATTACCCAGCACATCGGCTGTGTAGGAGCTCGAAAGCGTGACACCGGACTCCTCGAGCTTATCCCTCATTCCTCCCCAGTTCCCGGTCAGGTACTGGTCGGCCTCGATAGCGTACAACGAAGGCGCCGCTAGAAGGGGCGCCATCAGGAATATGAGGAAGAGCGCCTTTTTCATGCCTATACGGCCTCCGTTTTAGTTCGTCTTATCTTTATAATAATCCTGGATGGCTTTAGGGGAGATGCCCGTCTTCTTTATCTCTTCGATGGCCTCTACGCTCGCGTAAGCCGCGGCCAATGTAGTTATGTAGGGTATCTTGTGCTGGATCGCCATTATGCGGATATAGCTGTCGTCGTGTTTGCTCGTCCTGCCGGCCGGAGTGTTGACAATGAGGTTCAGTTCCTTGTTCTTTATCAGGTCGGTGATGTTCGGCCTTCCTTCGTGCAATTTCTTTACCGCGCTGTTATTGATGCCGTTGCCGTCCAGGAAGCGGCTTGTGTTCCCGGTGGCGTAAATGTTGAAGCCCATGTTCTTGAGCCTCTTGGCGATCGACAGCAATTCCGGCTTATCCCTGTCGGTCACGGTAAGCAGGACATTCCCCTCGAGGGGAAGTTTCGATCCGGCGGCTTCCTGCGCCTTATAAAACGCGAGCCCGAAGGTCTCCGCGAGGCCCATGACCTCTCCGGTCGAGCGCATCTCCGGGCCGAGAACGGGGTCGACTTCGGGGAACATGTTGAACGGGAAGACGGCTTCCTTCACGCCCACGTAACCGACCTTGCTCTTCTTGAGGCCGGGATAGTCCTTAAGTGTCTTCCCGAGCATTATCTCGGTGGCGATACGGGCTATCTGGACGCCCATCACCTTTGATACGACCGGGACCGTGCGCGACGCGCGCGGGTTCGCTTCCAGTATATAGACCTTGCCGTCGCATATCGCGTATTGTATGTTCATTATGCCGACGACCTTGAGCTCGCGGGCTATCTGTGCCGAGTATTTCTCTATATCAGCGAGGTGCCCCTCGCTGATGCTCCGCGACGGTATCATGCATGCCGAGTCGCCCGAATGTATGCCGGCATATTCGATATGCTCCATGACCGCCGGGACGAAAACATCCGTACCGTCCGAGATCGCGTCGACCTCGCATTCGAGCGCATGCTCGAGGAAGCGGTCTATCAGCATAGGGTATTCGGGGCTGACCTTTATCGCCTCTACGGCGTATTTCCGGAGCATCGACTCGTCATATATTATCTCCATGCCCCTTCCGCCGAGAACGAACGACGGGCGGACCATGAGCGGATAACCTATCTTGTTCGCGATGAGGATAGCTTCCTCAAGCGAACGCGCGATACCGCTCTCGGGCTGCGGTATGCCTAACTCTATCATCTTCTGGCGGAAGAGTTCCCTGTCCTCGGCAAAGGCTATGCTCTTCGGGCTCGTGCCGAGGATCTTCACGCCGTTCTCCTCAAGCTCCTTCGCTATATTCAGGGGCGTCTGCCCGCCGAACTGGACTATCACGCCTTCCGGCTTCTCTTTCTCGTATATCGCGAGGACATCCTCTACCGTCAACGGCTCGAAATAGAGCTTGTTCGACGTATCGTAATCGGTCGAGACCGTCTCGGGGTTGCAGTTTATCATTATCGACTCGAGGCCGGCGTCGCGCAGCGCGAAGGCCGCATGGACGCAGGTGTAGTCGAACTCGATGCCCTGGCCTATCCTGTTCGGGCCGCCGCCGAGTATAAGTATCTTCTTCCTGCCCGATACCGGGACGGCATCCTTGCCGGGGCTGTATGTCGAATAATAATATGCGGCATTCTCAACGCCGCTCACCGGCACCGCCTCATACCTCGCGATCTTGCCGAGCGAGATCCTGCGACGCCTTACCTCGCCCTCCTTTATCCCGAAGAGCTTCGCGAGATACCTGTCTGCGAAACCCAGCTCCTTGGCCTTTATGAACTGCTTGTCCGTAAGGCCCTTCCACTGGCATTTCAGCATCTCTTCCTCGAAATCGACGAGTTCCTTCATCTCCTTAATGAACCACGTCCCGATGTATGTTATCTTATGGATCTCGTCGGGCGTGATCCCCTTGCGCAGGGCCTCGTATACCAGGAATACCCTCTCGCTCGAAGGCTGGGAGAGCCTCTGCCTCAGCGCATCCGCGCTCAGTGAGCCGAAATCCTTCGCTCCGCCGAGGCCGTACCTGCCGATCTCAAGCGACCTTATCGATTTCTGCAGCGTCTCCTTGAAATTCTTGCCTATGCTCATCACCTCGCCGACCGCCTTCATCTGCGTGCCGAGGATGTCCTTCGCCTTCGGGAACTTCTCGAAAGCCCAGCGCGCGAATTTCACGACGACATAATCGCCCCACGGCTCATACTTATCAAGCGTGCCTTTCCTCCAGTACGGTATCTCGTCCAGCATGATGCCGGAGGCAAGTTTTGTGGAGACACGGGCTATCGGGAATCCGGTGGCCTTTGAGGCAAGCGCCGAAGAACGCGAAGTGCGGGGATTTATCTCTATGATCACGAGGCGGTCATCGGCCGGATTGTGCGCGAACTGGATATTCGTTCCGCCGACCACTCCTATGGCATCTACTATCTTATACGAATAGTCCTGCATCCGTTTCTGGAGTTCCGAAGGCACGGTAAGCATCGGGGCGACGCAGAAGCTGTCGCCGGTATGCACGCCCATCGCGTCGATATTCTCGATAAAGCATACCGTGATCTTATTGCCCTTCTGGTCCCTGACTACCTCGAGCTCAAGCTCTTCCCATCCGATAACGGCCTCTTCGACAAGGACCTGGTGGACTATGCTTACCGCGAGCCCGCGGGAGACTATGACCCTCAATTCTTCGACATTATACGCTATGCCGCCGCCCGTGCCGCCCATCGTATAGGCGGGGCGAAGGACGACCGGATACTTGAGCTTTTCGGCTATCTTTTCGGCTTCCTCGACGGAACGGCATACCTCTGAGAGAGGAAGCGAAAGGCCAAGCCCCTGCATCGTCTTCTTGAATATCTCGCGGTCCTCGCCGCGCTCTATCGCGTCGGCCTTGACGCCTATGATCTCCACATTATATTTTTTTAGGATGCCCGCCTTGTGAAGGCTCGAAGCCAGGTTAAGGCCCGTCTGGCCTCCAAGGTTAGGCAGCAGGCCGTCAGGCCTCTCTTTCTCTATTATCTTCTCCAGGGTCTCGACCGTAAGCGGCTCAATATAGGTCTTGTCGGCCATATTCGGGTCGGTCATTATTGTGGCGGGGTTGGAATTAACGAGGACGATCTGGTAGCCTTCTTCACGCAGGGCCTTGCACGCCTGCGTTCCCGAATAATCGAATTCGCAGGCTTGGCCGATGATTATAGGCCCTGAGCCTATGATGAGGACTTTCTTTATGTCTGTGCGATGCGGCATGTTTGCTGGCTCTCGGGGTATCTTAATACGCGTTGAAATCAAATTATTCCGGTGATTGTACCACCTGCGCCCACGTCTCGTCAAGCGAATACCTGCGCAGCTCCATGCTTTTCATGAATCCGAATACCTCGTCAAAAACGCGCAGCGGCTTTATGGCCGTCTGCTGCTTAAGGTCGGGCCACTTTCCGGAGATCTTGACCACGATGCCGTCCTTGACGAAATCAAAACCCAGTGTAGCGGGTATGAGTATCTGCCTTGCCGTCTTTATCGGGCTAAGGCGCGAGACATTGGCTCCCGCGGTCATGTCGACATTCCCGGCAAAGTCGCAATCTCCGGACATCTCTAACTTAAGCAGCGGCGACTGGCAGGCGAACCTCGCGTCAATCTCCTTTTTCGCCACGCTGAAGGCCGCCTTTATCTCCTTGAAATCGGGCATATCAAAATCTTTTATGA
>JBAZFE010000052.1:0-8887 GCA_041653555.1 Candidatus Omnitrophota bacterium | reverse complement strand
TTTCGCGAGTAGATGGAGCAATAGACGTTGCCCCTGCGCGCGTCGACGATAGGCACGATCAGGGACGGTTCTTGAGCTAAAGCTGCAACCTCTGCAATTACATCCAGCGTCGGGACGCCGGCGATCTTTATCTTCCTCGAGAACGCGAGGCCCTTGACCGTAGCGGCGCCTATGCGCAGGGACGTCAGGGAGCCGGGTCCCTTGGAGAAAACGATACAGCCGATATCCTTCAGCCCCAGCTTGGCCTTCTTCAATATCTTGTCGATCTGCGGCATAAGCTGTTCGCACTGCATCTGGTCCGCCTCTTTATGCACAGAGGCGGTGACCCTCGCGTCTTCGGCTATCGCGATGGAGATAAATTTTGATGATGTATCGAGCGCTAATATCTTCATTTTTTTATCGTTATGGCCCTTTTCGACGGGCCGGATATCTTCAATGATATGTCCAGGTGCCTGTTCGGAAGTATGCGCGCCATCTTATTCGACCATTCGATCACGACGACGCCGTCGCGGCTGAGATAGTCCTCGTATCCGATGTCCTCTATGTCTTTCAGGTTATTCAGGCGGTATACGTCGAAATGGAAGAGCGGTATCTTGCCCTTGTATTCTTTAACGATCGTGAAAGACGGGCTGTTCACGTAACGGTAGTTCCTGACGCCGAGGCCCTTGGCGATTCCTTTGACCAGCGTCGTCTTCCCCGCGCCCAGGTCGCCCGACAGCGCGACCATGTCGCCCGGCATGAGATGTTTCGCTATCTCCTCGCCGACCCTTATCGTCTCTCTCTCGCTCTTCGTGGTTATTACCATCAGAAATGTGAAAATCCTTTTGCCTTCAGGTCCGTCGCCCTGCCGTCCTTGCCTATGATCTTTACGCCTATCCTATTATCGAGGATCTCGCCTATCTGCGTTATCTTTACGCCGTTGACCTCGAGCGTCCGTTTCGCGAGGCGGCGCGCTTCGCTCAGGGGCATCGTGAACAAAAGCTCGAAATCCTCTCCCTCGTTTAGCGCGGCGGCGACCCCCTTCGCGTCTTTCGACACCGGGATAAGCTCTTCATATATGCACGCTCCGACGCCGCTTGCTTTCGCGATATGGCTGAGGTCCGTCGAGAGGCCGTCCGAGATATCTATCATCGAGTTTATCTTGAAGCCGCTTACGAGGCAGCGGGACTCGGCCAGCCTCGGCGTGAATGTCAGGTGGCGCTTGCTCTTATACGAGCCTCCGAGAGAACCCGTAACGCAGATTATGTCGCCCTTCTTCGCCCCGCTCCTGAGCACCGGAGGGGCCTGCCCCGTAAACCCGAGGACAGCGACGTCGACTATCAGCTTTGAGGAAGAGTTCGTGTCCCCGCCGACTATATCCACGTTGAATTTTTTCGCGAGGGCCCTGATGCCGCGGTACATCTCGTCTATGAACTCGACTGTCAGTTCTTCCGGGAGGCCGAGCGAGACGACGGCATATTTCGCGGTGCCGCCCATCGCGGCGATATCGCTGAGGCCGCAGGCGAGCGACTTCCACCCTATCTGGTAAGGCGAGGCTTCTTTCAGCCTGAAGTCCGTGTCCTCGAGGAGCATGTCGATGGTGACCAGCAGGCTCTTCTTCTTCGATAAGCGGATCACGCCGCAGTCGTCGCCGATGCCCTTGGCGTATTTCGCGAGCCGCTCTATAAGCCCTGTCTCACCTAATCTTTTTAATTTCACCGGGTTTAAACACTCCCTTTTCCGTCACTATCGCGGTTATCAGTTCCGCCGGCGTCACATCGAAAGCAGGGCAATACGTCTTCACGCCTTTCGGGGCGATCATATTCCCGCGTATCGTCGTTATCTCATCGCCATGCCGCTCTTCGATCGGTATACTGCGGCCGCCGGCCATATTGAAATCTATCGTCGATACCGGCGCGACCACGTAAAAGGGTATCTTATGGTATTTCGCGAGGACCGCGACGCCGTAGGTGCCTATCTTGTTCGCCGCGTCGCCGTTGAGCGTTATCCTGTCGGCGCCGACGATGACCTTTGTTATCCTCCCGAGGCTCATCACGTGCGCGGCCATGTTATCGCAGATCAGCGTGACGTCTATGCCCTCATGCATGAGCTCCCATGCGGTAAGTCGCGCGCCCTGGAGCAGCGGCCTCGTCTCGTCGGCATAGACCCTGAATTTCTTCCCGTTCTCCTTGGCGCGGTACATCACGCCCAGCGCGGTCCCGTAATCGGCCGTCGCGAGCGCACCCGCGTTGCAGTGCGTCAATATGACATCGCCGTTCTTTATAAGCCGCGCGCCATGATCGGCCATCTTCCTGCATATCGCCCTGTCTTCTTCGTAAATTTTGTGCGCTTCGGCCAACAGGGCTTTCTTTACCTGCGCGACCGGCCTGTCCTTGCTCTTCTCAGCGGCGGCCTTCATCCTGGCCAGCCCCCAGAACAGGTTCACCGCCGTCGGGCGGGCAGAACCGATGAATTTTATTACGCCTTCGAGCTCGCGCATGAACGCCTTATGGCCTTTCGCGCGCGAATTTTTTATGCCGAGGTACGCCCCGTATGCCGCCGCAACCCCGAGCGCCGGCGCGCCGCGGACCTGCAGCTTCTTTATCGCGTGCCAAAAGCTTTTCACGTCGCGGAATTTCAGGTAGACGAGCTTATCCGGGAGCAGCGTCTGGTCGATGATCTTCACCGAACCTGCCGGTTTTCCGGCGTCCCACTTGATGGTCTGGATGGACATAGTATTTACCTTATTATCTTCGCCAGCAGGCTGCGCTTTATCGATATCGCGCCGTACGGGCACAGTTCGTGGCAGCAGAAACATTTGATGCAGCTGTCGTAATCTATGCCGGATCCCTTTTCGTTTATCGTTATGCATCCTGCCGGGCAGCTCTTCTCGCATATCCGGCATCTTCGGCATATTCTATCATTTATCCGCGGCAAAAACCTTATCGCTTTTGCCAGGATCTTCAACAGCGGCTTCGGCACCTTCATGACCACCGAAGCGTGCGGCAATTTGAAATTCGCGAGCTTCGCGTCACTGACGCTCTCGCCGAGGACCTCGATCTTCGAAAGGTCCGCTTCCCCGAGCCTGCGTTTGTATGCCTCGGCGATGGTATAGACCTTCAGCGGGTCGAGCCCCGCGATCCCCGCGAATACGGCGTCGCACGCGACACAATCGCGGCCCGCGATGATAAGGCCGGCGTTGCGCAGCTTTCCGGCGGCGGGGCCGTCGCCTTCCATCGCGACTATCCCGTCCATTACCGCGAGCCGCGGCACGGCCGTCTCAAAGACATCGACCACCCGTTTGGCGAAATCCGCGGGCATCGGCGCCTTCAGGTGGCAGGCCGCCTTGAAGTGGCCGACCGCGAGCCCGTAAGAATTCTTTACCGCGCCTGTAAGCGTCATAAGGTCGTGCGTCTTCATCTTCGGGATCGTTATTATCCCGTCGACATCCTTCGCCCAGGCCGCTATGGGCATCCCGTCGATATTGCGCGCCGCGTCGAAATCGACGAGCGTGATGCCCTCTTCCTCGCAGACCTTCTTCATCCCGGAAGCTTCGTACGTAGAGCCGGCGCTTTTATATCCGAGCCCGCCGGGAGAATCGCCGAGGAATATCCTGGCTCCCTCTTCCTTCGCGAGCCGGGCGACCGCGCGCACAACCTCGGGATGCGTACACACGCCCGATTCGGGAGGCCTGGCGGAAAGCAGGTTGGGCTTCAACAGTATGTTCTCGCCCCTCCTGACGAAAGACGCCATGCCGCCGATAAGGTCTACCGCTTTTTTCACCGCGGAATATACCTCGGCCCCGTTATATGAGGACGCCCTGGTTATCGAGACTCTTGAAGGCATATCGGGCCCTACCTCGGAAGCGCGATCATCTTGTAAAGGAACACGAAAAACACGACGGCCGTATTGTGCACCACATGGACCGCGATACACGGGATCAAAGAGCCGGTCTTCTCATAAAGGTATGCGAGCAGCATGCCCAGCGCGAAAATCGGGAAGAAAGATACGATGTTGAGATGCAGCATGGAAAAGACCAGGGAGACGAGTATTATCGCGTTGCGCGCGCCGATCTTCTTCTTGACCACCGGATAAGCGAATCCCCTGAAAAACAGTTCTTCCATCACAGGGCCCAGCAGTGTCACGAGGCCGGTAAGCACCAGCAGCAGTTTCGGCCTGTTCGTCTCGTAGAGTATCTCGAGCGCTTTCGTCTCATTCGGCTCGTAATTGAATATCCTGAGCGCCAGCAGTACAAATATCATTATGACGGCCAGTAAGGGTATGAGCATCAGGTAACCGCCGAGGCCTATCTTGATATCCCTGAAAATATTCTTCGCGGCCAGCCCGAGGTCCGCGCACCTTCCCTTGAATTTGCGCAGGACGAAATACAGGACTATCAGGAGCCCGGCGATATCCATCAGCGTAGCGTTGATCACGGTGAAGAGCTTCTCGTCGACATCCTTTACCCCCATGAACCCGGCGCCTGCGAGCTCTATCCCCTGCAGGAGATATCCGAGGAAATAGAACACGATGATTATCCTGAATATGTCTATTATCCCCCACTTCACGTCCGGAGGGGAGCCTATCCCCGGCATCATGTCGAAACCGTTGAGTTTTCGCGTAAGGCGCTTCACGAGCAGGACAAGCCCGAACATCAGCGCGGCCGAACAGGCGAACGTGCTGGCTGAAAGCGCGAAAGCGAGCGGCCTGTTGTTCGAGAGCAGATCCTTTATCCTCGCTTCCTGCGCGGAGATCTCCTCGGCCGTAAGCAGGCGGCCGGCCTTTCTGTCCTCTTCGACCGGCTTGTCATGCTTTATGGGATAAAGCGCGAAGATAACCTCGAACGCGGCTATCAGCACGAGCATCAGGAAATATATCCTGTTCTGCCTGATAAAATCCCCGGCAGCCCTAGCCGACAACATTATGCCTCCTCGGCCTGAACTTTACCTTTAGCTCCTTCGTGGCAACCCTTTCGCATGCCTCCATATCCACGCCCTTATAATCCACGCATGTGGCCTCTACCTCGGGGATCTTCTCCCTGCACTCAGCGATGAATTTCTTTACCTCATCGTAGGTTCCCGGCCCGAAGGCGGGCTTGCAGATCCTGTCGTAAGTCTCCCTGTCGGGAGCGTTGAGGCTCACGCTGACGCGGTCGATAAGGCCGGCAAGGTCATCGACTATGCGATGCTTATTTATCAGGTTGCCGTGCCCGTTCGTGGTAAGGCGCAGCTTGGCCCCCTTATTCTTCAAAGCCTTTGCCGCCTCCACCAGGCAGTCAAGGCGCAGCGTCGGTTCGCCGTAACCGCAGAAGACTATTTCGTCATATTTTTTAGGGTCGCCGACGGCGTCTATCACTTCCTTCGCGGACGGCTCCCCTTTGAGGCGGAGGTTATGGCCCATCACGAAGTCGGTGGATTTAGTGACGCAAAATTCGCAGCTGCTCGAGCACCTGTTGGTAAGGTTTATGTATAAGGAATCCCTTATCGGGTATACGACCGCTTGCGCCGGCGCAGGCGCCCCGCAGCCGAACAGGTTCGCGCAATTGAGCGTCGTGACGCGGGCGACATCTTCCGGCCTGATATTCTTAAGTTTCGCGATCTCCTCGACGGCCTTCAGCATGAATGCCGGCTCGTTGCGCTTTCCGCGCATGCCTTCCGGCGCGAGATACGGCGCGTCCGTCTCGACGAGCATCCTGTCCATCGGCACGAGGTCCCTTATGAGGTCGCGCAGTTTCGAGGCGTTTTTGAATGTAATATTGCAAGTGAAGGAGACGTGCATGCCGAGGTTGAGCGCTCCGTCAAGGAGCGCCGCGTCGGCGGGGAAACAATGTATCACGCCTTTTACGCCCGAGGTGCCCATCTCCTGTTTCAGTATCTTGAGCATGTCTTCGCGCGCCTCGCGGCAATGTATGATAAGCGGCAGGCCGGTCTCCTTCGCGAGCGAGAGGAATGTCCTGAACGCTTTTTGCTGTATATCTGCCGGGGAGAGGTTCCTGTAATAGTCGAGCCCGACCTCGCCTATCGCGACGACCTTATCGCGTTTCGCGAGTTCCTTTATTTCGGATAACGCGCCGGGGGTTAGCTCTTTAGCGTCGTGCGGATGGATCCCTACGGAGGCATAGACACAATCGTACTTTTCGGCGAGCGCGGCGGACCTGCGTGAGCCCTCGAGGCTGCTCGCGACATTGATGATATTCCCGATCCCCGCTTCCCCGGCCCTCTTTATCACATCGTCCCTGTCGGGATCGAACTCGGGGAAATCCAGGTGGCAGTGCGTATCGACAAGCTTGGTCATTTTGCCTTGGTATCTATGCGCGGGAATAAAGCGGCGCCCTTTTTTACCTGCGTGCCCGGAGCAACGAGGCCCCATTTTTCGATATCAGCCGCGCGCATTTTGGAAAGGGGTTCCGCCATCCCTAACTGTTCCCACATCTTCTGCGCGGACTCCGGGATGAACGGAGATACCGCGATCGCGGTTATGCGCAGGACTTCCGCGAGGTTATACATCACATCGGACAATCTGTCTTTCTTCCCCTGCTTATCCAGCGACCACGGCGCCTGCACTTCGATATATTTATTCGCCTTGTTTATCAGTTCCCAAATTGCCGCGAGCGCGCTCGGGAAGTCGAGATCCTCCATAGCCGCGTCCATTTTCGCGGCCAGCCCGGCGGCCATCTGCTTCAATTCCGCGTCCCCGGGGTCTTGCGTGCCGGCAGGCGCGGGGACCTTTCCGCCGTAATACTTCTCTATCATCGTCAGCGTCCTGTTAAGCAGGTTTCCGATATCGTTGGCGAGGTCCGTGTTCAGGCGGCTGACCAGCGCCGCTTCCGAGAAGAGCCCGTCATTGCCGTACGGTATCTCGCTGAGCAGGAAATACCTGAGCGGGTCCGGCCCGTATTTGTTTATCATATCGACCGGGTCCACGACGTTTCCTACGGACTTCGACATCTTCCTTCCCTTCGCGTCGAGCCAGTGGCCGTGCGCGAATACCGTCTTCGGCGGCTCAATTCCGAGCGTATGCAGTATTATCGGCCAGAAGACCGTGTGGAAACGTATTATGTCCTTGCCGAGTATCTGCAGGTCGGCGGGCCAGTATTTTTTGAACTTCGCGTCGTCGCCCGCGTATCCGAGCGCCGAAATATAATTGATCAGGGCATCGAACCAGACATACGAAACGTGGTCTTTCGCGAAAGGTATCTCGACACCCCATTCGAGCCTGCTTTTCGGGCGCGAGATGCACAGGTCCTGCAGCGGCTGCTCGAGGAAACTCAATATCTCGTTCTTCCTCGATTCCGGCCTTATGAAATCCTTGTGTTCTTTTATATACCCGACCAGCCAGTCGCGGTATTTCGACATCCTGAAGAACCAGTTCGTCTCGGTTATCTGCTCGACAGGCCGCTTGCAGTCGGGGCAGTTGCCCTCCTCAAGCTGGCTCTCGGGCCAGAACGCCTCGCATGACGCGCAGTACCAGCCCTTGTATTCGGCCTCAAAGAGTTCGCCCTTCTCGTGCAATTTCGTGAAGACCGCCTGCACGACCTTGATATGGCGTTCCTGGGTAGTGCGGATGAAATCATCGTACGATATGGATATAGTCTTCCATAGCTCTATCGACGGCTTGACTACGGAGTCTACGAACTCCTGCGTTGAGACTCCGGCTTCGGCCGCCGCCTTCGCGACCTTCTGGCCGTGCTCGTCGGTGCCGGTGAGGAAATAGACATCATCGCCTTTCAGGCGATGGTAGCGGGCGAGCGCGTCCGCGACGGTGGATTCATAGCAATGGCCCACGTGCGGTTTCGCGTTTACGTAATATATCGATGTCGTAAGGTAGAATTTGCTCATTTTTTCCGGAGGTGCAGCTTGCATCCCTGCGGGCAGCAGCACGCGATCTCGGTGTACTTGCCGTCCCCGCAATCTACGGTCACCGCGCGTTTCAGCGCGTTCACTGAGACGACCTTTCCGGCGATGCCTTCGGCGCTGATCTTATCGCCTTCCTTCGGAAGGCCCCTTAAAAGTTCCACGTATAGTTTATGCTCGTATCCGAGGCAGCACATGAGCCTGCCGCAGACGCCCGATATCTTGGCCGGGTTAAGCGGGAGGTTCTGCTCCTTCGCCATCTTTATCGTGACCGGCTCAAAATCCTTCAGGAATGTCGCGCAGCAGAGCGCCTTGCCGCAGGGGCCGAACCCTCCGAGAAGGCGCGCCTCGTCGCGAACGCCTATCTGCTTCAGCTCTATCCTCGCCTTGAATATCCGCGCGAGGTCCTTGACCAGCTCCCTGAAATCCACGCGGCCGTCGGCCGTGAAATAAAAGAGCAGCTTCGACCTGTCGAACGAATACTCGGCCTCGATCAGCTTCATCTTAAGGCCGTGCTCGATTATCTTCTTCTGGCAGGTCGTGAACGCTTCCCTGGTCTTCTCGCGGTTCTTCTTTATCTGGTCGATGTCCGCGGCCGTGGCTATCCTCAATATCTTCCGTACGGGCTCTTCCCCCGTCAACTTCTGGACGGACTCGACGTCCGATATCGCGTCGCCGTAATCAAGCCCCCTGTCCGCCTCGACAACGACCGTATCTCCTATCTTCGGCTTCGTGTTGCCCAGTTCATAGTACTGGGTCTTGCCGCCTTCCCTGAGCCTTATCTGGATGACTTCGTACAATTCCATTCCCCCTAGGTTATGTTCAGCCGCAGGCAGGAAAGCGCGATCTTGATATTCGCGTTCCTCTTTATCTCGTCCTGCGTTGCGGCGATGTTATCGATTATGTTCTCCAGCCTGTCCGCCGTGAATTTCGCCGAATCGCGCGCGATGTCTGCCGCCTTATCTAGGTTCACGAGCAGCCCCTGGTCCTTCGAAAGGCTGAAGACCAGCAGGTCCCTGAAATATACCGCCAGCGCGTTCAGCGCCTCATTTACT
>JBAZFE010000051.1:0-9270 GCA_041653555.1 Candidatus Omnitrophota bacterium | reverse complement strand
GAGGAGCGACCTCGAGGAGTATCATTCCGGGAATTATGTGCCGAATAACTGCGTGCTGTCCGTCGTCGGCGACCTGGACGCCGAAGCGGCGCTCAAGTATATCCGTGAGACGCTGGGAAAGCTCCCGCGCAAGACAGACCCCCGGACCGTAAAAACCGTTGAGCCCCTCCAGATGTCGGCCAGGTCGGTCGAGGTCCGTAAACAGGGCCTTCAGCTTTCAAGGGTGCTTATAGCGTTCCATACTACCAGCCTCGCCGATAAGGACCTGTATCCGCTGGACCTCCTTGCGGCGGCGCTCGGACAGGGCGAAAGCTCAAGGCTGTATATAAGCATAGTTAAAGAAAAGAAGCTTGCCTATGCGGTCAGTGCTTTTAATTACACTCCGTGCGACCCGGGGCTGTTCGTTGTGTCGATGGTGCTGGAAGAGAAGAACGCGGCGCGTGCCGTTGAAGCCGTATTGTCGGAGATATCGAAAACGAAGAAAGGGCAGCTTCGCGGATCCGAGCTGTCGAAGGTCAAAAGGTCCGTCATCAGCGGATATATATTCGGCAAGGAATCGATAGAGGCGCAGGCGGATGATTTTGCTTCGGGCTATGCGACTGCCGGAGATTATAATTATTCGCAAAGATATATAGATGGCCTCGGAAATGTCAGCGCCCGGGATGTCGTAAAGGCCGCAAGGGTTTACTTGAACGCGGATAACATGACTGTTGTTAAGCTGCTTCCCGGGCTTCCGCCTGAGGCGGCTAAGGAAGGCCCGCCGGCGGATGGGGTGAAGCGTATCGATATCCGCAGCCGCGTGCTCAGGAACGGCGCGACGCTGTTGGTCAGCGAGGACAGGTCATTGCCTGTCGTATCGATATGCGTCGCTTTCAAGGGAGGGGTCAGGGCGGAGGACGAGGAGAATAACGGGATCACTAAGCTGATGTCCGGTATGCTGCTTAAAGGGACCAGGATGCGTTCGGCCGCGAGGATAGCTGAAGAGACGGAATCCCGCGGCGTAGAGCTTTCCGATTTCAGCGGCAAGAATTCTTTCGGGATCTCGGCAAAATGCCTGAAGGGAGACCTGAAATACACGTTGTCGCTGGTCCGCGATATACTGGCTAACCCGAGGTTCCCGGAAAAGGAACTGGTGATCGCTAAAGAACTCCAGCTTGCCGCCATAAAGGCGCAGGAAGACGATATATTCGCTTCGGCATCAAAAGAACTCATAAGGACCATATACAGGTCACACCCTTACGGGATGCCCGACCTCGGGACGCCCGCGTCGGTTTCTGCCGTCACGAGGAGGGACCTTTCGGAATTTTACAGGTACTACGCGGTCCCCGAGAATATGGTAGTTTCGGTTTTTGGGGATGTCGACGCCTCGACGCTAAAGCGCCTGGTATCGGTTTTTGGCGGATTGCCGAAGGAGCGTTTCAGGGGGATAAGCGTCACGTATGAGCAGGAACAGCTTGCGGCGCGGAGCTCGGTCAAAAATATGCAGAAGGAACAGTCCGTCCTGATGCTGGGATATCCCGGCGTCGACGTGAAGGACAATGACAAATACCTGCTCGATGTAATAAATTCGATAATGAGCCGCGAGGGGGGAAGGCTCTACAGGGACATCCGCGGGAAACTCGGGCTCTCGTATACGCTGGGCTCATTCTCGGTCTTCGGGATAGACCCGGGGTATAACGCGTTCTATGTGGCCACGACCGCCAAGAACATGAATGAAGCGAAGAATATAATCCTCGGCAACCTGAAGTCGCTGAAGTCGGAAGGCCCGACGCAGGAAGAGATGGACCTGGCCAAGAGCGACCTTATAGGCGAGTATTACCGGGGCCTTGAAGTGAATTCAGGGGTTGCGTTCAAGGTCTGCCTCGACGAACTATACGGCCTCGGAGGCGATGATCTCTTCAGGTACCCTGAGATGATCAATGCCGTGACCGCACAGGACGTTATGGGAGCCGTGAAAAGGCATTTCCCGGAGTCAAAGATGAACGAGGTCATGGTCACCCCATGATACGCGATCCCGCCGTATCGGGACAGTTCTACCCCGGGACAAGGCAGGCCCTGCAGCGCGAATTGGCGAAATACCTTCCGAATGACAAGCCAAGCATAGACGCGATAGGCCTGGTCTCGCCGCACGCGGGATATGCCTATTCCGGGGCTGTCGCGGGCGCGGTGCTGTCCTGCGCGAAACTAAAGGATACCTGCGTCATAATCGGCCCCAACCATACCGGAAAGGGAAGGCCGTTCTCCATTATGACGGAAGGGACCTGGCGTATGCCTTCGGGGGATTGCGAGATAGATTCGAGGCTGGCGAAGGCGATATTGTCCGGTTCCTCTTATCTTGAGGAAGACGCGGCCGCGCAACGGTCGGAGCATTCGGTGGAAGTGCAGATACCTTTCCTGCAGGCCCTGAAGCCCGGGGTAAAGATCGTCCCTTTAGTTTTTTCGGAAGCCGACCTCCGGGCTTACAGGAGCATCGGAACGCATATCGCCGCGGCAATAAAGGCGGCGGGCCCGGCGACTATTATCGCGAGTTCCGACATGACGCACTACGAGCCGCATGAGACGGCGAAGCGCAAGGATGGCAAGGCCATAGAGGCGATGCTCAAGCTTGACGAAGGCGCCCTTATCCGCGCCGTCGAGGAGCTTGATATCTCGATGTGCGGATATGTGCCGGTTTGCGTGATGCTTGCGGCCGCGAAGGAGCTCGGGGCGAAGAACGCGAAACTGGTCAAATACCGGACAAGCGGCGACGTATCCGGCGACCTGAGCGCCGTGGTGGGATACGCGGGCGTGGCAGTTTATTAATTGTTGCGCGTAAAATAAAACAGGAGTAACATATACCGTCATGGAATCTAACGATAAGATGGGAAATACGGGATCGCGGTTCGAGCCGAGCTTCAATATATTCGTCACAAGCCTCGGGATGCAGGCCATGATCTTCCTTGGGGAGATGCCTAATCCCGTGAACAACGAGACGAAGGTCGAGCTCGAGCGGGCAAGGTACATGATAGAGACCATCGCGATGGTCAAGGAAAAGACGGCGGGCAACCTCTCGGCCGAAGAGCAGAAACTTATCGACGATGTGCTTTACGGCCTCAGGTTAAAGTATGCGGAGAAGTCAAAGTGACGGTACTGCTTGCCATCCTGTCCGTGCTGGTCCTGATATCGCTCGCGGTCTCGATATACCTTCTTTCCAGGGTCCGCAGCCTTCCAAAGGATATCACGGGCGGAGTGACCGGCGCCATGCAGTCCGCTACCGGCGCGATAGGCGATATCAACAGGAGCCTCGGCGAGCTGAAGACGAGGGGAGAGAGGCTTGAAGAGTTCGGAAGGGCGATAAACGACATAGGGAGCCTGCTCAGGCCGCCGCAGATGCGCGGGATGACGGGCGAGGTCCTCCTGGAGAAGATACTTTCCGATATGCTTCCGCAGGGAAATTACCAGATGAAGTACTCATACCGTTCTGGTGAGCAGGTCGACGCGATAATTAAGTTCAAGGATTTCATCCTCCCTATAGACTCGAAGTTCCCGCTCGACAGTTTCAGGAGGATGCTCGAATGCGAATCGGAGGACGAGAAGCGCCGCTGCTTCAGGGAATTCGCGCAGGCGGTAAAGAAGCAGGTCGACAGCATAGCGAGGAAATACATATCCCCGGGCGACAGGACATTCGAATTCGCCCTCATGTACGTGCCGTCCGAAAGCGTCTATTATGAAGCTATCGTCAGGGATTCCTCCCAGGCCGGCGATGAGTCCCTGTTGTCCTACTCCTCAAAGAACAGGGTCTACATAGTATCGCCCGCCACATTCTATCCGTATATCGCTACCATAGTGCACGGCCTGAAGGCGTTCAGGGTAGAGGAGAACGCGAAACAAATACTCGAGAGGATCGGGACGCTCAGGAAGGATTTCGAGGATTTCAAGGTGATATTCGACGTCGTCGGGAGCCACCTGAACGACGCCCATAAGAAATATACTTCGGAAGCGGCACGAAAGCTCGCGAAGCTGGATTCCGACCTCGCTTCGCTCGAACTGCGGCACGATGAATAAGTACCTCTCCGTATTGTTGCGTGTTACGATAAGCCTGATTTTCATGGGTATCCTTGTTTGGATGTTCTGGGGAGATAGATCCAGGATATGGGACATTCTCGAGGACGTTAATTTTTGTGATTTTTTTACGGCAGTGTTTATGAATATTCTTGCGCTTGTGATCGTATCATACAGGCTTAAAATAATACTTGCCGTTCAGGGCCTGAAACTTACGATCGTCGAATCCTCATACCTGACTTTCATAGGAATGTTCTTCAATAATTTTTTGCCTACTTCAATTGGCGGTGACCTCGTTAAAGCGTATTATGCCACGAAGAAAAGCGAGAAGAAACTCGAGTCTTTTTCCGCAGTGTTTTTTGACAGGTTTTTCGGTTTTCTTTCAATAGGGCTTCTTGCTTTTCTTGGCCTGCTGTTCATGAACGGCAGGATTCGCGACCCGAAACTGATGTGGGGCTGCGCCATATTTGCCGGGGCTGTTTTCATTATATTTACGCTCTTTCTAAATAAAAACCTTGCCAAAGGACTGTTTTCGGGGGTACTGAACATGTCCGCTTTTCGGAAGGGCTCAAAATTGCGCAAACTGTATAACGCCCTAAACGCGTACAAGGAGCATCCGGTGGTTGTCGTTAAGGTCGTTGGCATATCCCTAATGGCCCAGGTCGTCTCCGTGGTATCGCTTTATTTCATCATAAAGAGTCTTTCACAGGAGATATCTTTCCTTAACCTTTTTCTGATAATGCCGCTTGTATCGGTTGCCTCCATGATTCCGTCCATAAATGGGTTGGGGGTAAGGGAGAGCGCTTTTGTGATGTTCCTAAGTGAGTTCATAAGCAAAGGAAGCTCCGCGGCTGTTTCGATACTTTTTCTGGCGACGGTCCTCCTGACCAGTCTCATAGGCGGTATAGTATACCTGTTCTCCGGCAAGCTTTACAAAATCCCGAAAGTGGGTTAGAATATGGTTATGAAGAAGATACTCGTTATACACGGCCCGAACCTGAACCTCCTGGGGGACCGCGAGGTCGGCGTCTACGGGAAGATGACCCTGAAGCAGATCAATTCCGAGCTGGAAAAGATAGCGAAGACGGAGAAGGTCAGCATTGAGATATTCCAGTCGGACCACGAAGGCGAGATCGTCGGTAAGATAGGCAAGGCGAAGGGAAAGTTCGATTGCATACTGATCAATCCCGCGGCATACACCCACACCTCGGTCGCCATAAGGGATGCCATCGCGGCAGTTTCGATACCGACCGTCGAAGTCCATCTGTCAAATATCCACGCCCGGGAAGAATTCCGGCATACCTCGCTTATCGCCCCGGTCGCTGTCGGGCAGGTCAGCGGCTTCGGCCTGGACAGCTACAGGCTCGGGCTTAAGGCCGCAATTGGAATAGCCAAAAAAACAAAATAGAACGGATGTAAATTGAGCCCCTTTAAAAAACGCCTCAATAGGGTCACAGGCCTTTTGGAAAAGCATGATGTCGACTCTATCCTGGTGACCAAGCCGCAGAACGTGCGGTATATCAGCGGTTACACGGGAGAGGACGCCTGCCTGCTGATAACGCCCTCTAAAAAATACCTGATCACTGACGAGAGGTTCGCCTTGCAGGCGAAGAAGGACGTCAGGGATTTCAGCATAGTCATCGCCTGTTCATCGCTTCCCGATGTAATAACCGGGTTGGCGAGGAAGGCTAAGATAAGAAGGCTCGGCTTTGAATCGTCCGACCTCAGCTATGCGTCCTATGAGAGGATCAGATCAGGGGTGAAGGGGGCCGAGGCGGTATCGGTTCACGGCATGATAGAGGCCATCCGCCAGGTCAAGGACGAGTCGGAGATAGGGCTGATAAGGGACTCCGTAAATATACTTGAGAATGCGGTAACGTACTTCAGGTCGATACTAAAGCCTGGCCTCAGCGAGAACGACCTGGCCGCCAGGACAGAGTACTTCATAAGGGCCGCGAGCGGGGAATGGGCGTCATTCGAGCTGATAGTGGCCTCGGGGTCCAACAGCGCTTTCCCGCATGCCCGTCCGGGTGAGAGGCTGATCCGTCCTAACGATATGGTCCTATTGGACTTAGGCGTCAGCTACGAAGGGTACAAATCCGACTTGACACGGGTGTTCTTTTTGGGTAAAATTGATTCCGAGCATAAGAGGATTTACAACATAGTAAAGGAAGCGCAAAGGCGCTCGATTAAGGCGATCAAGCCCGGTGCGAGGATATCGGATATAGATAAAATCGCGCGGGGCTTTATTAACGGAAAAGGGCTGGGGAAAAGGTTCGGGCACGCCCTCGGCCACGGGATAGGACTTGAAGTCCACGAGAGCCCTTCCATCTCCAGCAGGAACCACGCCGCTCTAAAGACCGGGATGGTGTTTACTGTCGAGCCTGCCGTCTATATTCCGGGATGGGGCGGGGTAAGGATAGAAGATATGGTATTAGTAACCAGGAAAGGATGCGAGGTATTGACAGATGATATCGACAAGTGATCTGAAGAACGGTTTAACTATCAAAATGGACGGACAACTCTTCGTGGTCATAGAGTTCCAGCACGTGAAACCCGGCAAGGGCGGAGCTTTCGTAAAGACGAAGCTGCGCAGCCTGTCTACCGGCAACGTCCTTCCGAAGACGTTCCGCTCGGGAGACAAGCTTGAGGACGCCTTCATTGAGTACAAGAAGCTCCAGTTCATGTATGCTTCGGGCGACGAATACCATTTTATGGAAGAGAAGACATACGAGCAGTTCCAGCTGACCTCCGAGCAGATGGGCGATGTCCCGCATTTCCTGAAAGAGAACATGACGGTAAACGCCTCCTTCTACGAGAACAAATTGATGACTATAGAGCCTCCGATGTTCGTGGAATTGGCCGTAGTGGAAGCTGACCCCGGCCTTAAGGGCGATACGGCAAAGAGCGGCACGAAAGCCGTGAAGCTTGAGACGGGATACACGATCCAGGTGCCTCTGTTTGTCGAGGCGGGAAATGTCCTTAAGATAGATACCCGCACAGGCGCATACGTCGAGAGGGTCTGAGAGGACTAAAAGGGGGATATATGAACGTCAAAGAACTTAAAGAGATGATTGCCCTGATGAATGAGAACGGCCTTGTCGAGATCGAGATCGAGAGGGAGGGCCTTAGGATCAGGCTGAAAAAGGCCGCAGGATCCGGCGTCCCCGAAATAACGCAGGAAAGCTATATCGTCCATGCCCCGCAGGCCGCGGGCGCAGCCGCAGCGGCGGCCGCGAAGGAGGCTGAGGCCGCGAAATCCAAATATATCGAGATTAAGGCCCCGATGGTAGGCACCTTCTACAGGGCTCCGGCCCCGGACGCGCCTCCTTTTGTCGAAAAGGGCGCCATTATCGAGCCGGGCCAGGTCATCTGCATCGTCGAGGCGATGAAGCTGATGAACGAGATAAAGTCGGAGGTCAAGGGCAAGATAGTCGACATTACGGTCGAGAACGCGCAGCCGGTCGAGTTCGGGCACGTACTTTTCTTAATAGAGCCGGCTTAGAAGATGTTCTCGAAGATACTTATCGCCAACCGCGGAGAAGTGGCCTTAAGGATAATCAGGGCCTGCAGGGACCTGGGCATTAAGTCCGTCGCGGTATACTCCGAAGCCGACAGGGATTCCCTCCACGTGAAATTCGCGGACGAATCAGTCTGTATCGGCGCCGCGTCTCCGCAAAGCAGCTACCTTAACATACCGAGCATAATCAGCGCCGCGGAGATAACGGATGTCGAAGCGATACATCCGGGATACGGTTTTCTTGCCGAGAACGCGCACTTCGCGGAAGTCTGCGAATCCTGCCAGATAAAATTCATCGGGCCCACTCCCGAAGCCATGCGTTTGATGGGAGACAAGATGGCGGCGAAGGACACGATGAGGAAGGCGGGGCTGCCCACGATCCCCGGCAGCGCGACGATCGTGAAAGAGAAGGAAGAGGCGCTGCGCGTCGCGCATAAATTGCAGTATCCGGTCATAGTTAAAGCCGCTGCGGGCGGCGGCGGACGCGGCATGAGGATCGCGCACAACGATATAAGGCTGGTCAGCGTCCTTTTGACATGCCAGGCCGAGGCAGAAGCCGCATTCGGGAACCCTTCCGTGTATATCGAGAAGTATATCCCGAACCCGAGGCATGTCGAGTTCCAGATAGTAGCCGACAAATACGGGCATATCGTGCACCTCGGAGAGAGGGATTGCACTATCCAGAGGCGCCACCAGAAACTGCTGGAGGAATCCCCGTCCCCCGCGGTGGACGCAAAATTAAGGAAGAAGATGGGAGATGCCGCGATCAAGGGGTGCAAGGCGGCCAATTATACGAGCGTCGGCACGATAGAGTTCCTGCTGGACGAGCGCGGGAACTATTATTTCATGGAGATGAACACGAGGATACAGGTGGAGCATCCGGTGACCGAGATGGTCACGGGCATAGACATCGTCAAGGAGCAGATACGGATCGCCGCCGGAGAGAGGCTCTCCTTCGACCAGGACCACGTCAAGTTCAGCGGCCACGCGATAGAGTGCCGCATAAACGCCGAAGACGCGGACAACAATTTCATGCCTTGCCCGGGGAAGGTGTCGTTCTTCCATGCTCCCGGCGGGCCCGGGGTCAGGGTCGATTCCCACGTATATCAGGGCTATACCATCCCGCCCTACTATGACTCAATGATCGCGAAACTGATAACCTACGGCAAGAACCGCGCCGAGGCGATACAGATCATGCAGCGCGCCCTTTCGGAATTTACGATAGAACCCATAAAGACGACCATAGACCTGCATAAACGGCTGACATCGGACCCGGCGTTCCTGCGCGGGGAAGTGACCACCGAGTTCATAGAGAAGATGATGGCGGAAAAGGAGGGCTCGCAATGAACGTGTTGAACAGGCTGACGATGTTGTTCTTTCTGGTGGTGTTTTTGGCGATAGGCCTCTTCCTTATCGCGGTATCGGTAAGGTCCGTCGAGAGCGAGCCCGTGATGAACGCTCTGGACTCCATAAATTCGTCCATGACGCTGAGGGTCGGAGTCGGCGTGGTCGGTTTCCTGCTGATAATAGTCTCGTGGGCCGCTTACCAGTTCACGGTCGGGAGGATACAGCGCCAGAAGAACATAGCATTCAATAATCCGGACGGCCAGGTTTCGATATCGCTGTCGGCTATAGAGGAATTCATAAGGAAGATAGGTTCTTCCCTGCCGGAAGTCAAAGAGCTCAAGTCCGACTGCATTGCCACGAAG
>JBAZFE010000050.1:0-9436 GCA_041653555.1 Candidatus Omnitrophota bacterium | reverse complement strand
CTGGCGGAGCTCAAGTATAATAGGACGCTTGTGAGGGCAAGGGCCGTCTACATCTTCACTTTGATCGTCACGCTGATTCTCTATTTCGTCTCGGAGTTCGACCCGAGGTTCTACAGCAACTGGATATGGGTCGTCGTGGCGATCGAATCCATATATATGCTCATCCTGAACGTCGAACATACGAGCGACGACAGGATATACCTGGGCAAGCTGTACAGGGAGGTAATGATACACGACTTCAACAGGCTAAACGAGAACGTCAGGGCCATGGAAGATATCTGGAACAAGCTGGACAGGGGCTACAAGAACAAGCTTATAAGGGTTTATGAGGACGAGTTCAGGGCCAAGAAGGCCATGATCAATTATATGTCAAGGTGTATAAAGGCGTGGGCGTCAGCACACTGACGGAAGGCTACTTAGTATTATAACTTTCCTTAAGCACTTCGTGGTAGTAGAGCCAATCGTCGCTTACCTTCTTCATCGCGCTGTATAAGTTCCTGTAATCGTCGTAGATATCGCATTCGAACTCGATATTACGCCTGCCGCTCAGGAAGTGCGCGAACAGCTTGTAGTTCATCTCCTTGCGCAGGAAGTTCTTCTTCTTGAGGGCGTAGAAGAGGGAGCCGTTCCCCTCGAAGCAGTTCATTATCCTGACCCATTCGCATGCGATGAATATGCAGTTCTTGTAGCTGCCGAACAGGTCGACCGTATCGCAATCTATGAATACGCACGACTCGAGCTTGCTCGAGGGTTTTATCTTCTTGCTCCTGACGAAATAGTTCCCGTGTTCGTCCGGCTTCGCTATCTGGGCGGTCAATTTACGCAGCAGCTCGAGATATGTCATTATGTTCGAGGCCCAGTCTATCCAGTATCCCTTGGCGATCGCGCCGCCTACGCTGACCTCGTACTGCTGCAGGCATTCCCTCATGGCCAGCTGTATTTTTGACAGCGATTTCTTCTCGAGCACCAGGGATTCGCATATGAGCTTGTTGAAGCTCCATTCGGTCGCGTTCAGGTGCTTTATGAAGTCCTTGTTCTTCTCCTTAGAGCAGAACAGGTCGAGCGCGCTCTGGAGCTTATCCAGGTTATCTTTTGTCGTGAAGAGCTGGAACGTATTGGCGAGGGTCATGTCCTTTGAGTATTTAGGTATCAGCTTTTCGTCGAAGGTCTTCTCGTAAAATGAGGATATCTCGTTGTTCGGGCCCAGCTTTGCCGTTCCGAGGCAGCCGAGGGCCCTGCTTATCTGGATAGGGGTCAGCAGCATGGAGGCCGTGTTACTGTTAAGCGTCTTCAACAGGCCGGTGATGTCAACCTCCGAATAATCGAAATTCTGGTCGATCGGGAGTATTATGACCGTGTTCTTGAAGAGCGGGATGCTCTTCGCGATGCAGGGAAGCAGCATGTCCGGAGCGCGGCCCTCGGGGAATCTGATGCTGGCCTTCGAGGGCGTCCCGAACTCGTAAGAGAGGGGGAATATCCTCGTCGCGAGTCCCGCGTCGTGAATATATACGATGGTATCGAACGAGTCGAGCTTCTTCTTGGAAAGCAGCTTCTTTATGCGTTCGTGCGTCCTGAGATATCCGGTAAGGTTGCCGCGGGTCTGGCCCATTTCGGCCATGCCTACGAGCTCGACATCGATGGTCTTATTGTACTTTTCCTTGAGCTTCCTCTTGAAGAACTGCCTGAGGTCAGGGGAGAACTCAAGCTTGTCGTAAGAGTTCAGGACGAGCAGGACCTTGTCAGCTACCTCATTTTTGACATTTAAATTTTCGTTCAAAGGTGTTTTGGCCATTTCAAGAAATATACCCCTTTTTCTTAAAAAAGTCAAGTATTTTGCCCCGCCTTGACAATTCTAACCCCGTGTGGTATACTTGCTTCCAAATATCAGGAGTATATCTTGCCGGAAGCGTTCCAGCGTATAAATTGGGTGGATGTCTTAACCGTAATCCTTTTGTTAAGAACATGTTATATTGGCGCAAGGACCGGCCTTTCTGAAGAAGTGTTCAAGATGATCGGCGTGCTGCTGGCGCTGTATATCTCGATGAGTTTCTATTCCCCGCTCGGAAACAAGATAAACGAGGGTTTTTCGCTTCCGCAGGAGCTTGTAGACGGGGTTTCTTTTTTAATTCTAATTTTACTGTCTATGCTAAGTCTTAAATTAGTCGCGCTGGGGGTCACGAAGGTAGTCAAGCTTGCGTTTGCCGACAAGATAAACCAGTGGGGAGGGTTCATATCGGGGTTGCTTAGGGGCGCCATACTCCTGAGCCTGCTTTTCGCGCTCTTCGGCATACTGCAGGTGGATTATCTCGTGAAGTCGGTGGATGAGCGTTCGCTGACCGGCCCGTATATAAAGAAGATAGCCCCGTACGCATATCAGGTAGTCGTTAGGACCTCGCCCGAAGAGATTAAATTAGACAAATAACAGGAGGAGAAATTGAAATTATCCAAGGTCTATGATCTGGTGATAAGGGAAGGTATTGCCGCCGATCCGCGCGGCAAGGACGCCATCGCGAAAATTCTCGCTAAGACGAAGAAGGATTACGAGGCGCTTAAGGATAAGGATAAGCAATATTTCGACAAGGACAGGCTGCAGAACCCGTATGCCGACAGCAGGATACTTTACGGCGAAGGCTCGACCGAGGTCAAGAGGATATTAGTCGGTGTCGATGTGGAAGCGGCGGAAGTTATCCTGGCCGACAGGCTGAACCAAAAAGGGAAGAAGATCGACCTTGTGATGGCCCACCACCCGGAGGGCCGCGCGTGGGCGAGCTTCTATGAAGTGATGAACATGCAGCCGGACATATGGGCAAAGTTCGGCGTGCCGATAAATGTCGCAGAGGGGATAATGAGGGACAGGGTCAAGGAGGTCGAGCGCAGGGTCATGCCGGCCAACCATACCCGCGCGGTCGATGCCGCGAGGCTCCTGGGGCTGCCGATGATGTGCGCCCACACCCCCGCGGACAACCATGTGGTATCGTACCTGCAGAAACTTATGGACGCGAAGGGGCCGGATACGGTCGCCGACGTGATAGACGTATTGAAAGAGATACCGGAATACCAGCGCGCGATGAAGGTCAACGCCGGTCCGCGCGTATTCTTCGGAGACCCGAAGAATAGGGCGGGCAAGGTCTTCGTGGACATGACCGGAGGCACCGAGGGCCCGACGAATATGTTCGAGAAGCTCGAGGCCGCCGGCGTCGGTACGATAGTCGCCATGCACCTCGGGGAGGACCACCTGAAGAACGCGCAGAAGGGCCATATAAATATAGTCATCGCCGGGCACATATCGAGCGATAACCTGGGCCTTAACCTCCTTTTTGACAAGCTGGCGAAAGAGGACAAGCTTGAGTTCATCGGCTGTTCGGGATTCGAAAGGGTAAGCCGCGGGAAATAATGGCGTTTTCGGAACAGGTATTAGAAGAGATACAGAGCAAGTCCGATATAGTGACCGTGGTCGGAAGCTATATACCGCTCAGGCGCGCCGGAAGGAATTATAAGGCGAACTGCCCGTTCCATAAGGAAAAGACGCCGTCTTTCATGATAAGTCCCGCGAAGCAGATATTCCACTGCTTCGGATGCGGCGCCGGGGGGAATGTCTTCGGGTTCGTGATGAAGATGGAGAACATTGATTTCCCGGAGGCGGTAAGGACCCTGGCGGAAAAGGCGGGGGTAAAGCTTCCGAGCTTCACGCGCAGCCAGTTCGAAACGAGCAGTTATGCGGTCCAGATATATAAGACGAACGAGTTGGCCGCGGCATTCTACCGTTCAATGCTGTTGAATACCGATGCCGGCAAACGCGCCGCGGAGTACCTTAAAGGCCGCGGTATTGGCGAAGAGGCCTCCGAGAAAGCGAAGCTCGGGTTCGCGCCCGATGAGTGGAGCGGACTGATAAATTACGCGAAGGGCAAGGGATTGGACCTTGCCGTGCTCGAGCGTTCGGGGCTCGTCCTTCCGAGGGAAGGCGGCGGGCACTATGACAGGTTCAGGAACAAGATAATATTCCCGATATTTGACATCAAGGACAGGGTCGTGGCGTTCGGCGCGAGGGTCCTGGATAATTCGCAGCCGAAATACATCAATTCGCCCGAGACCGAAGTCTATATAAAGAGCAGGCATCTCTACGGCTTTAATTTTTCGGTCCAGGCGGTAAAGGACAAGGACCTCTGCATAGTGGTGGAGGGCTACCTTGATTTCCTGGTGCCGTACCAGATGGGCGTTGGGAATATCGCGGCTTCCCTGGGAACGAGCCTTACGGATTCGCAGGCGAGGCTCATAAAAAGATATACGAAGAACGTCGTGATGCTCTATGACGGGGATTCTGCCGGGGAAGCGGCTTCGCTGCGCGGCCTCGATATCTTCCTGCAGGAGGGAATGGCGGTGAAAGTAGCCGTGCTTCCCAAGGGTTTTGACCCGGATTCGTTCATAAGGGGCAAGGGCGCGGCGGCGTTTGATGCGCTCATCGGGTCGGCGTCCGACCTGCTGGAATACAAGCTCGGGATACTATCATCCAGGCATGACAGCCGCACCTCCTCGGGCAAGGCTAAGATATGCTCCGAGATGCTGCCGACGATAGCGAAGATACCTGACGCGGTGCTGAAATTTGAATTCATAAAGAGGCTGTCGGAGAAGCTCCAGATAAGGGAGGAGGCGCTCCTCTCGGAGATAAAAAAGATTAAGCCCGACCGCGGATACGAGCTTCCCGAGGAACTGGTTTCCGGAAGCGCGTCCCAGGCGGCGATGGCCGAGAAGATAATCGTGGGCCTGATGCTCGATGACCCCGACACGATAAACGAGGTGAAGGGCAAGCTGAAGCCCTCGGATTTCGAAGACCCTTTTACCAGGAAGATCGCGGAGGAGATATTCGCGTCCTTCGGCGACGGCAAGTCGTTCAATCCGTCGCAGCTGATAAACAGGCTGGCGGAACCGGACCTGACAAGGATGATAGCGGAGTCTTCGAGCCTTATAGAAGATATTAAAGACAAGCAGAAGAACCTCGATGACTGCATCAAGTGGATGGTCAATAAGAACGCTAAGGCGAGGCTTTCGGAACTACAGAACCTTATTAAAGCGGCTCAGGTCATGGGTGATGACGGCAAGGTCAACCAGTTGGTCGCCGAATACAGCGGCCTTATAAAACAGCATAAAGAGCTCGCCAGGAGATGACTGCTTTGAAGAAGATAGACATAAGAAAGAGGATCAAGGGCCTTGAGAAACTCATCGCCCTCGGCAAGGAGAAAGGCCACCTCACATTCGAAGAGGTGAATAACCTGCTTCCCGAGGAGGTGACTTCTTCCGAAGATATCGATGAGATATTTGCGGTCCTCGACAAGGAAAAGATCGAGATAATCGATTCCGAAGAGGAGAAGGAGCTCAAGGAAGAGGCGGCGGAAGAGGAGAAAGAAGAGGTCCATAAGCCCGAGGCGGAGGCGGAAGAGATACCCCGCATGGCTGTAATGGAAGACCCCGTCCGCATGTACCTTAAGCAGATGGGGCAGATCTCGCTGCTGACGCGCGAACAGGAGCTTGACCTCGCGAAGAAGATAAAAGAGGCGGAGTTCAGGTTCCGCGAGGCTGTCTTCGAATGCAGGTTCTGCAGGAGGGAGATACTCCAGCTCGTCAACGATATCCTCGAAAGGCAGGTCAATATAGACGAGGCCATAGATATCGACCCTACGGCAAAGATCGAAAAGGTCATCAAGAAGATACAGAACCTTACGAAGAGGCTGCGCGGCGCAAAGAAGACCACGAACCTCGTGCCGCTGCTTATGGAATTCAGGTTCTCGACCTCCGTGGTCGAGGACATCTCCAATATGATGAAGTACCTGGTCGCCGATATCGAGAAGATAGACAGGGACGTCATAAGGCTCAAAGGCAGGGCCGTCAGGGGCCATATATCGGAGATCAAGGAGAGGAAACGCAAGATACTCAACGATTTCGGCGAGCCGTTGCTGAAGGTCAAGGACAGGATGGCTTACGTCAGGAGGCGCGAGAGGCAGTTCGAGAGCGCGCAGAAAAAACTCGTGGAAGCCAACCTCAGGCTTGTCGTGTCCATAGCGAAGAAATATACTAACAGGGGGCTTTCATTCCTCGATCTCATACAGGAAGGCAATATCGGCCTGATGCGCGCGGTCGACAAGTTCGAATACGAGCGCGGATATAAGTTCTCGACGTACGCGACATGGTGGATAAGGCAGGCTATAACCCGCGCGATCGCGGACCAGGCACGCACCATCAGGATCCCGGTGCATATGACCGAGACGATAAATAAGCTTATACGCGTCTCGCGCAACCTCGTGCAGGAGACAGGCCGCGAGCCGTTGCCCGAAGAGATCGCCCATGAGATGAGGATGGCGACCGAGAAGGTGCGCGGCATACTGAAGATCGCGCAGGAACCGATATCGCTGCAGACGCCCGTCGGCGACGAAGGCGATACGCATTTCGGGGATTTCATAGAGGATAAGCGTGCCATATCGCCCGCGAACGCGACCGCATATTCGATGCTCAAGGAACAGCTCGAGGACGTCCTTACGACACTGACCGAAAGGGAGAAGAAGGTATTGAAGCTCCGTTTCGGCATCGGCGACGGGTGCCCGAGGACGCTCGAGGAGGTAGGCTCGATATTCAACGTTACCAGGGAAAGGGTTAGACAGATAGAAGCTAAGGCCCTGCGCAAGCTGCGCCATCCGATACGCTCGAAGAAGCTCAAGACATTCCTCGAGATGGGGCTGGGCCTGGGAGAGGAGAGTGCTTCCTAAAGACGTAAAGCTATTGCGTCGAGATCTTTTCCTTACGGTTCCGTGTCTCGCATGAAAGTTAGAAAATTAATCCTCCTGCGCCGCGCCTCGCAGGTATTATTCTTCCTGTTATTTGCGGCATCTTCCGGTATCATCTTCAAGATCGACCCGCTCGCAATGTTCTTCACGTCGATAAGCGAGAGGGCTATCCTGCCCGGCATCATCCTATCGTGCATAATGATATTGCTGACTTACGTGTTAGGCAGGTTCTTCTGCGGATGGGTATGCCCGTTAGGCGCGTCTTTCGACCTGATAGGACTCGCTGCGGGGAAGAGGCGTACGGAGAACAAGAAGGCCAACGCAAGGCATGGGAGGATCAAATATATATTGCTGGCCGTCGTCGCATTATCCGCCATTCTCGGTATCCAGGTTGCATGGGTACTTGACCCGCTCGGGATAATGTCGCGTTTCGTGAATACGTTCCCCGGATCACCCGTCATGGCGGTGATATTCCTCGTTGTTTGTTCTACCGTGTTCATAAAGAAGCGTTTTTGGTGCCGCAGCATATGCCCGCTCGGCGCGTTATACGCGCTGGCAGCCAAAGCCGCGCTGCTCGGTCGCAAAGTCCGCGGCTGCAGTGATTGCGGCGGATGCGCGTCGCGCTGCAGGATGGGCGCGATAAAGGATGACTCCGGGTATTCGAAAGGGGAATGCATACTTTGTATGGATTGCGTTTACGATTGCCCGGCGCTGGGGACGAAATTCACGTGGGGCGGAGGCCATGCAGAGGGGGGCCGGGGTACAGACACATCGAGAAGGAATATCCTGATCTTATTGTCATCCTCGGTATTGTTGTCGGGGTTCGGGAAGTTCAGGCTGCCGGCGCGCGGGCGCACGGTCATAAGGCCGCCCGCGGCATTGCCGGAGGAGGAGTTCACCGGCCGCTGCATAAGGTGCGGTAACTGCATGAGGGTATGCATAACGAACGGCCTGCAGCCTTCGATGGGGGAATCGGGCATCTCCGGCATATGGACCCCGAAACTTGTTCCCGAGATAGGATATTGCGAGTATAATTGTACGTTGTGCGGCAACACGTGCCCGACCGGCGCGATACACAGGGTGTCGCTCGCGCAGAAGCACGATACGCGTCTCGGCCTCGCCGCCGTGGACCGCAATATATGCATATCATGGGCGGACGGCAAGCAGTGCATGGTATGCGAGGAGCATTGCCCCGTGCCGGATAAGGCGATAAAGGCAAGGGAAGATAACGTGAACGGGAAGGTCATACGCAAGCCGCTGGTCGACGGGAACCTTTGCGTCGGCTGCGGGATATGCCAGAACAAATGCCCGGTGAACCCGGTGAGGGCCATAAGGGTCAGGCCTTTCTGAAAGGAGAAAGATAAATGTTCGGAAGGAGAGCCGTTCCGAGGGTAAAATCATCCGATACGATCTACGCCTACCTGAAACGCGGGATAAGGGAAGGCGCCTCCGACATCCACTGGGAGCCGTACTATGACGGCAGCAGGGAGAGCATCATAATACGTTTCAGGGTGGACGGCATACTGAAGGACGCCGGAAAGCTTTCCAGCGAGCTCTTTTCGAGCACCGTCATAAACGCGATAAAGATCATGTCCTCGATGGACCCGACGAAGAAACGCACGAACCAGGACGGGCGCTTCAATTTCATGCAGGACGGCACCGGATACGACGTCAGGGTCGCGATAATGCCGACGATATCCGGGGAGAAGGTCGTCATGAGGATCACGAACAGGGGCACATACTGCAAGAACATCTCAGAACTCGGGATGACCGGGGATGCCCTGAAGAATTTTGAAACGATGATACGCAGGCCGGAGGGCTTCGTGCTCATAACCGGGCCTTCGGGAGCCGGTAAGACCACGACGCTCTATTCGATACTGCAGAATGTCTACAGGCGCGAGATAAACATCTGCACTATCGAAGACCCCGTGGAACTCCAGTTCGCGGGGATCAACCAGATACAGGTCAACTACGAATACGGCATGACGTTCGTCACGGGCCTGCGGGCGATAATGAGGCAGGACCCCAACATAGTCGCGGTCGGGGAGATAAGGGACCTCGAGACCGTGAGGATAGCGTTCCAGGCGTCGCTCGCGGGGTCGATGGTCTTCTCTACTCTGCACGCGAGGGACGCGGTCAACACGATAACGAGGCTCATGGACATGGGTGTGGAGCCCTTCTTCATAGCGACCGCCCTGACAGGGATCGTATCGCAGAGGCTCATCCGCCTCGTCTGCCGCGACTGCAGCGGCCAGGGATGCAAACAGTGCAACTTCACAGGGTTCAGGAAGAGGATAGGCGTATTCGAGGTGCTTCGCATGACCGATCCGCTCAGGCAGCTTATATTGAAGCGGCCGAGCTTCGAGGAGTTGAAGGCCGCGGCCATCGGGCAGGGAATGTCACCCTTCTCATCCGTCATAGAGCCGATGATCAAGCAGGGGTTGACCACCGCGGAAGAGGTCAACAGGGTCCTCGCGCTGGAGTAGGCCGCCGCAGCGTGCCGTGCGCCATATTTAGGGCTTGCTAAATCCGCCCTAAAATAGTATCATATCTATCACTTTTCGTGTTTGCGGGGGCCCTCCCTTCGCTTCGCTCAGGATGGGCTTCGAATACTATTAGCGTGGGCCCATAGCTCAGTTGGTTAGAGCAGCTGACTCATAATC
>JBAZFE010000049.1:0-9716 GCA_041653555.1 Candidatus Omnitrophota bacterium | reverse complement strand
AGGCGTATCGGTCTTCTGTTATATGGCCGTCGCGATCCTGAAGGTCAAATTCGGTTACGATGATTCGCTCGACGCGTTCGGCGTGCATGGTATCGGCGGCATTTGGGGTGCCCTCGCGACAGGCCTTTGGGCCACCAAGGCGGTAAACCCCGCCGGGGCCAACGGCCTGTTCTACGGCAACCCGGCGCAATTCTTTATACAGTTCAAGGCAGTCATAGTCACGGCGGTTTATTCGTTCGTCGTAACATTTGTGCTGCTGAAAGTGCTGACTGCCGTAATGGGGGCCAGGGCCTCGCAGCAGGATGAGCGTATAGGGTTGGACCTTACCCAGCACCGTGAAGCGGGTTATACGGTGCTGGAATAGCGTGAGGCCCCTATCTGATTCGCTTCGCGAATCAAGACGATAGGGGTAATCATTATAATTAAAAGGGGGATTAAGGGACCATGAAATATATCATAGCGATAATACAGCCTGACCGGATGGATGAGGTCATGGCAAAGCTTGAAGAGAAGCAGATACACCTCGTGACCGTGACCCCGGTCATGGGCCGCGGGCGCCAGAAGGGCATATCCGAGGTCTACAGGAGCCACAAGGAGGCCGGAAGCCTGCTCAAGAAGACAAAACTCGAGATAGCCGTTAACGACGAATTCGTCAAACCCGCCATCGAGGCGATCATCGGCGGCGCGCGGACCGGCCATGTAGGCGACGGCAAGGTCTTCGTGCTCGACCTGCAGGAATGCATCCGCATAAGCACGGGAGAGAAAGGCGGCCCGGCGATAGGGTGAGAATTAACATGTTCGTAATATGGATTTAACATTCGGTAGGTATACTCTTCGCATAAATTAAAAGGAGGAAGCCAGCATGGTAAGGAAGAAGGAAAAAAAGGAAATAATAGTCGAAGCTAAGACGAAGAATCCGTTGGCGAACGGCTCGTTCAATGAGAAGGCCGCGCGCGACGTGATGAAGCTGATCAAAGACAAGAAGATCGACATCATAGACCTGAAGTTCAACGACCTTCCGGGGCTATGGCAGCATTTCTCGATACCCGCCTCTGAACTGCTCGAGATGGATGACATAACGCGCTCTATCTGGGTCGACGGTATCGGGTTCGACGGTTCCTCTATCCGCGGTTTCCAGAAGATCCAGGAATCCGACATGATCATGATACCGGACCCGACTACAGCGGTCATCGACCCGGTATGCGAGGTCCCGACATTGAGCGTCATCTGCGACATCTACGACCCGCTGACGCGCAAACCTTACAGCCGCGACCCGCGGTATATCGCGAAGAAGGCGGAGAAGTACCTCAAGGAGACCGGCATAGCCGACTCGGTGTACTTCGGGCCGGAAGCCGAGTTCTTCATCTTCAACGACATCCGATTCGACCAGAACGAGAATTCCGGTTATTACTTCATAGACTCAGCCGAAGGCGACTGGAATACGGGAAAGAAAGAAGAACCGAACCTCGGATACAAGATACGCTATAAAGAAGGGTACTTCCCTGTCCCGCCTCACGATTCCCTCCAGGACTTGAGGAGCCGCATAATCCTCAAGATGAGGGAGGCGGGCGTAAAAATTGAAGTCCATCATCATGAGGTCGCCACGGCCGGACAGTGCGAGATCGACATCAAGTTCGACAAACTGACAAAGATGGCCGACAACCTGTTGATGTACAAGTACATCATAAAGAACATGGCCAAAAAGGCCGGCATGGTCGCGACGTTCATGCCGAAGCCGCTCTTCGCGGACAACGGCTCGGGCATGCACTGCCACCAGAGCCTCTGGAAGAACGGCACGAACCTTTTCTTCGACAAGAACGGCTACGCGCTGCTGAGCCAGACCGCGAAATATTATATAGGCGGCCTCTTAAAGCACGCGAACAGCCTCATGGCGTTCTGCGCCCCGACGACGAACTCGTATAAGAGGCTCGTCCCGGGCTACGAAGCGCCCGTCAATCTCGTCTACTCGGCCCGCAACCGTTCGGCCGCCGTACGCATCCCGATGTACAGCGACAGCCCGAAATCCAAGAGGATAGAGTTCAGGCCGCCCGACCCGTCATGCAACGGCTACATCGCCTTCAGCGCGATGCTCATGGCCGGTTTGGACGGCATCATAAACAAGATAGACCCGGGCAAGCCGACGGATAAGGACCTCTTTGAATTGAGCGATGAGGAGATGGCCAAGATACCTACGGTGCCGTCATCCCTGCGCAGGGCTATCGACGCTTTGGAAGCGGACCACGAGTACCTGCTTAGGGGCGGGGTCTTCACGAAGGATGTAATAGACGTCTGGCTTGAGTTCAAGAGGAAGAAGGAGATAGACGCTGTCAGGATGCGCCCGCATCCTTACGAGTTCTACCTCTATTTCGATATCTGATAGTTATTCGAGAGGGGGCCTATAGGGATGGTCCTGAAAAGGGCTTGCTGGCTCCTCACCTTTAACGGGTGGCGGGACCGTCCCTGTTTCACTTCCAGAGAAGGCAAGATATCCCATAAAGACGAAGTTCACTACAGGAACCAGCATTAGTAAGGCCAGTAATCCCGGTTTACCCCTCGCCTCGGATATCTTATACCAGATGTAAATGGATACAAGAACATTAACGAATGGCACAAGGAACGCCAAAAGCCATAAGTAGTTCAATCCCCCGATCTTACAAGACAAAAACAAATTAGCCACAGGTATCCACGCGAGCCAAGCCGGCTCTGTCCCGGTCTTTTTGGCTATGAGCTGGAGGCATATCGAGCAGAAGACGTAAATAGCAAGACCGGCAAGGAGGATCACCCCGAGGAATGTCATGGCCACGGCCGCTGCGCCGGCGCCCAGCATCACCTTTTCTTTTTGCGAAAACTCAATTTTTGGCGCCTCAGTTACCGGTTGCTCCACCTCTTCGGGTTGTTCCGGCACGACTTCAGGCTTGAGCCCGACAAGCTGCCCGTTGATCTCCTGGACATCAGCGAGGTCGTAAGTCATCTCGGTGACGCCGAAGATCTCGACGGTGACCGCCTCGTTCGTAATAGATTTTATATTACCGTCGACTTTTTTGCCGGATTTGAACGTTATAGAGTCGGCCCACAGGTTCGCGGACAAAAATAACAGCGCGGCGCATAACACAAGGATTTTTCTCACGGATAGGTACCCCTTTCCTGACAATTTTAACCTAATAGCGGCCCAAAAGCAACAAAATTTCTTTTCTTGCATTTTTAGGTTTTTTTGCTATAATAAGAGGCTAAATTAGAGAGGTGAAAATGGACCCAATCCGGTTTGCGATGGCCCAGGTCAATCCCACCGTGGGCGACCTCCAAGGCAACAAGGAAAAGATAATAAAGTTCATAAGTGACGCTAGATCATTGGGTTGCGACATAGTTATCCTCCCGGAGCTGGCTTTGACCGGCTATCCCCCTGAAGACCTGCTTTTGAAGCCCCAATTTGCCGATGATGCGGCCAAAGCCCTGCATGAGATAGTCCATAAGACTGATAATATAATAGCTATAGTCGGATGCCTCGACAAAGGCAAGGATGGCCTATATAATTCGGCCGCGCTGATCCGCAACAAGGAACTCATACATATATATCATAAGATAATGCTTCCCAATTACGGCATATTTGACGAAAAACGGTATTTTGTACCCGGAGACGAATCCTTTATATTCAAGTTCGAAGGGCTGAAGATTGGCCTGAACATCTGTGAGGATATCTGGGAAGGCAACGGTCCTGCCAGCTTCGAGGCGATGGATATGGGCGCGCAGGTCATGATAAATATATCCGCCTCGCCTTATTATTCCGGCAAGCTGCAGGCCCGCGAAAGCATGCTCATCAAGAGGGCCCAGGAGACAGCGTCTATCATACTCTACGACAACCTCATCGGAGGCCAGGATGAGCTGGTCTTCGACGGAGGAAGCATGATAATAGGATGGAAGGGCGGCATACTCGCGCGCGGAAAGCAATTCGAGGAGGATGTCGTCCTCTTTGACCTTAACGTCGAGGAATACCTGAAATACAGGAAAGCCCCCAAGAAAAAAGCCGGCGGCGATTACAGGAGTAAAGAAGTCTCGCTTAAGAGATGCGAAGTCAAGATACGCCCGCCGTTCCCGCCGCGCAGGACCGAAAAGCTCGGAAGCATAGAAGAGATATATAAAGCGCTCGTGGTCGGCACGAAGGACTACGTATCCAAGAACGGTTTCAAGAAGGCGGTATTGGGGGTCAGCGGCGGCATAGATTCGGCCCTTGTCGCCTGCATCGCGGCCGATGCGCTCGGGAATGACAATGTAACCGCGGTCACCATGCCCTCTATGTATACGAAGGAGGAGACGCGGCTCGATGCCGTGGCCGTGGCCAAACATCTCGGCATAAAGGTCCTCACGGTGCCTATAAATGTGCTCTACCAATCGTACATGAGGATACTGAAGAAAGAATTCAAGGACGCGAAGCCGAACATCGCCGAGGAGAACCTGCAGGCCAGGATCCGCGGCAATATGCTGATGGCCCTGTCGAACAAGTTTGACTGGATGGTCCTCGCGACCGGCAATAAGAGCGAGATGTCGGCCGGATATTGCACGCTTTACGGCGACATGGCCGGCGGTTTCGCGGTGCTGAAGGATGTCCCTAAGACGGTGGTATACCAGCTGGCGGAATACAGGAATGCGATCGCGCGCAAGGAGATTATCCCGCTGACCACGATCAAGAGGGCGCCGACGGCGGAGCTGAAGCCGAACCAGAAGGACCAGGACCTGCTTCCTCCTTATCACGTCCTTGACGCGATACTTAAGCTTTACGTGGAAGAGGATAAGTCCGCCGCAGAGATAATAGCGCAGCGTTTCGACCCTAAGGTGGTAAAAAAGGTCATAAATCTGGTCGACAGGAACGAATATAAAAGGCGCCAGAGCCCTCCCGGCGTTAAGATAACGCCCAAGGCTTTCGGCAAGGACCGCAGGATACCGATAACTAACAGGTATTAAAAAGGAGAGCTTAAGATGGCTACAAGGTCGGTAAAGGACAAGGAATATGTTCTGAAGATGGCCAAAGAGGCCAACGTGAAGTTCATCAGGCTCTGGTTCACGGACATACTGGGTTTTGTCAAATCGTTCGCGATAACCGTCGAAGAGCTTGAGGGTGCCCTTGAGGAGGGCATGGGATTTGACGGTTCCTCGATAGAAGGCTTCGCGCGCATCGACGAATCCGACATGATGGCCCGCCCCGACCCGAACACGTTCTGCCTTATACCGTGGAGGCAGAAGGACGAGTTCGCCGTAGCGAGGATGTTCTGCGATATCGTGAAGCCCGACGGCAGCCCGTTCGAAGGCGACCCGAGGTATATCCTGAAGCAGAACCTGAAACGCGCCGCGAAGCTCGGTTTGACTTTTTATGTGGGCCCCGAGCTCGAATTCTTCTATTTCAAGAACAATACCTCGACCGAGCCCCTCGATAACGGCGGGTATTTCGACCTTACGCCGCCCGACCCCGCCGCGGACCTGAGGCGCGATACGGTCCTCATGCTCGAGTCGATGGGCATAGGCGTCGAATACAGCCACCATGAGGTATCCCCGAGCCAGCACGAGATAGACCTGCGTTATACCGATGCGCTCACGATGGCCGATGCTGCGATGACATACCGCGTAACGGTAAAAGAGGTTGCGCAGAAGTACGGCGTATACGCTACGTTCATGCCGAAGCCGATATACGGGATGAACGGGTCGGGCATGCATGTCCACCAGTCGCTGTTCAAGGGCGACAAGAACGCCTTCTTCGACGCGAAGGACAAGTACCACCTGTCGAAGATCGCCAAGAACTATATCGCCGGCCTCCTGAAGCACTCCCGCGAGATAACTTCAGTGACGAGCCAGTGGGTCAACTCGTACAAGAGGCTTGTGCCGGGTTATGAGGCGCCGGTCTACATCGCGTGGGCCAAGAGGAACCGTTCCACGCTCGTCAGGATACCCGAGTACAAACCCGGCAAGGAGAAGGCGACGCGAGTCGAATACCGCTCTCCGGACCCGGCCTGTAACCCCTATCTCGCGTTCAGTGTTATGCTGGCCGCAGGGCTTGAGGGCATAGAGAAGAATTACGACCTGGTACCCCCGACCGAGGAGAACGTATTCGAGCTTACGCCCGAAGAGAGGACGAAGCGCGGCATCAAGCCGCTTCCGGGAGATCTCTACGAGGCGATTCTCGAGACCGAGAAGAGCACGGTCGTCAGGAAGGCGCTCGGCGAGCACGCTTTCCATACTTTCATAGAGAATAAGAAGATCGAATGGGATAAATACAGGGCGCGCGTAACGGACTACGAACTCAAGGAATACCTGTCAATACTATGACACGCAAGGTTCCGTCAAGGGCGCCGAAGTCTTCGGCCTATGAGAAGCAGATAGAGGCGCTCTCTAAGATCAGCCAGACTATAGCGTCCAACCTCTACCTCGAGGACATACTGCGGCTAATAGTGATCGTTACCGCCGAGGTCATGGATTCTAAGATCTGTTCGCTGATGTTGCTTGATGAGCAGAAAGGCGAACTGGTCGTCCGCGCGACGCAGAGCGTCAGTGAGGCCTACAACAAGAAGCCTAACATCAGGATCGGCGAGGGTATAGCCGGAATAGTGGCTAAGGAAGGCAAGCCGATAACCGTCCCGGATGTCCGGGAGGACAAGAGGTATCTCAACAGGGACGTGGCAAGGAGCGAGAAACTCTGCTCGCTGCTATCGGTGCCGATGGCGGTAAAGGGCAAGGTCATAGGGGTCCTTAACGCTTATACTTCGAGCCCGCATAAGTTTACCAGGACGGAGACCAATATCCTCACCGCGGTGGCCAACCAGGCGGCCGTCGCGATCGAGAACGCCCAGATAATGGTAAAATCCAGGGTAATCCAGGAAGAGCTGGAGACGAGGAAGTTCGTCGAGAGGGCGAAGGGTATCCTTATGCGTAAGGGCCTCGGAGAAGAAGACGCTTTCAGGAGGATACAGAAACAGGCTATGAGCCTGCGCAAGACGATGCGCCAGATAGCGGAAGCGATAATACTTTCCGATGACCTCGAAAAGGGCAAATAACCCCTTAATTTTGGGTTTGACTTTAATAAGATTTTATAATATAATCGTTAAAAGATTTTTGTAAGTCTATCAGGTCCATCCGTAATAAAGAGAAGGAGGAACCATGAGAAAATCCATCATTGCCCTGGGCATTTTTGCGGTATTGGTGACATTTATAGGGTGCGGACAGCAAAAGACGCCGCCTGCCCAGCCTTCGGCAGGCGCTGAGGTGCTCCCTTCGGCAGCGGTTGCGCCTGCGCCTTTGGCAGCCGAAGCTGCGGCTGCGCCGAAGATAGATGTTGCCGTTCAGCCCGCTCCCGTCGCGCCGGCAGTATCGGCAGCGAAAGAGATGGTAATAGCGGATTTCAACACAGGCGGGAAGCCGAATAATGTAGGCGGAGATTTCGGATCATGGGACAAGGACCCGAACGATCCTTCGCAGGGAACCAGGATGTCGTTCAATCCGGACGAGAAATACGGCAAGGACGGTTTTTCGCTGCAGCTCGATTACGATGTGGACTCGCCGAACCCGGCATATAACGGTTTCTGGATGAAGCTGGGGGACATAGACGCCACTTATTATAATAAACTGGTCCTCTACATAAAGGGCGACGAGGCGAAGGGATACCCCCAGAAGCTCAAAGTAGAGCTTAAGAATGCGAAGGGCGAGGCCGGGAAAGCCTATATAAGCCAGATAAGCGGGACATGGGCGCCGGTCGAGATCAAGTTCTCTGATTTCCAGGGGATAAAGGATTTCAGCAAGATGACGGAGTTCACGATAGTGTTCGAAGATTCCGTCTCCAGGCCCAAGGCGGGCACCGTATATATTGACAGCGTGGAATTCGCGAGAGACTAGGCCATAATGGAATTTAAGTTCACCGAAGACAACTTTAAGCTTGGGGCGGAAGACACGTATCTCTACTCCGGAGAGGTCCATTACTTCAGGATAAGGCCGGAGAGCTGGCCTGCCCACCTGAAGAAGGCCAAAGCCGCGAATCTAAATACCGTAAGCACGTATATCCCGTGGGATTGGCACGAATACGAGGAAGGCAAGTTCGATTTTTCGGGCCATACGAACCCCCAGAGGAACCTGCTCGGGTTCATAGAATTGTGCAGGAAGAACGGGCTCCAGCTCATCGTGAAGCCCGGCCCATACATCCTTGCCGAGTATATGGACCATGGCATACCCCAGTGGCTCCTCTCTACGCACCCGGAGATCCTCTCCCTTAACAGGGAAGGCAAGCCGTTCGGGCACGCGCGCGTCACTTTGATGCATCCGACCTACCTGAAATACGCGAGGCTCTGGTACGATAAGATCCTCGAGATAGTCAAAAATAACTCCGTAAACAAGCCGGGCGGCATAATAATATCGATGCAGGTCTGCAATGAGATAGGAGTCTTCACCTGGCTTGACAAGGAGGCCGACTACAATCCGGCGGCCCTCGACTGCTACAAGAAGTTCCTCTCCGAGAAGCACAAGAAGATAAACAGGCTCAATGCGCTATACAGGACGAAGTACAAGAGCTTCTCCTCGGTCGTCCCCCCGTCCGGCAATATATCCAGGCTTACGGAACTGGCGGCGGACCTTGATTGGCACATGTTCTGGCGCAGCTATTACGCGATGTACCTCGAATACCTGATGAAGGAAGCTTCAAAGAGGGGCGTCACGGTGCCGTTCACGCATAACCTCCCCGGATGGGTATGGGGAAGGGCCGTGGAGTTCCCGCTCAACGTGACGATGTACCAGGATGTCGCTAAGATGTACCCGAAGATAATCCTCGCGGTCGACCATATCCCGGAGAACATATCCTACAGGAATTTCCACGACGCGTCTATAATACAGCAGTTCACGCGCGCGATGCAGGGCAACAGGGGGCCTACGTTCGTCGCCGAGATGCAGGCCGGCACAAGGGAACATACGGTCGTTACATATCCGGACGAGCTCGAACTCTTTTATAAATCCGCCCTCGCATACGGTGCCGCCGGCATGAACTTCTATATGTTCTCGCAGGGCAAGAACCCGAAGGGCAAGTCCGCGGTCGGGCCGACATTCTACTGGCAGACGCCGCTTGACTATGAGGGTAAGGAGTCGCCCCTGTATCCGGTCATACGCAGATTCGGCAAGCTCGCCTCGTCATTCGGCGCGCTCGCCTGCCGCGCGAAGGCGGAATCGAAGGTAGCGCTGGCTTTCTATAAGCCCTATTATTCCACGGAACTGGTCAATTCCTACGACTTCGCCAAACTGGGCCTCAGCTACAACCCGAAGGTGATAAGGGACAGCGTGTTCTACGAGGGCATGGCGAAGGTCCTTAAGATGCTGAATTGCGATTACGATATTATAGACCTGGAGATAACAAAACCCAAGGATCTCGCGAAATACAAGCAGGTCTGGGCCATCTCGCTCGAATATATGGACGCGGAGACGCAGAAATTGCTCGCGAATTACGCGGTTAGCGGGGGGCATCTCGTGATGCTTCCGAGGGTGCCGAAATATGACCTTTCGCTCAGGCCGTGCGAGATCGTAAAACAGACATTGAAACTGGGCGAGGCGGAGGAGATAGCTCCTCGCATGCCGACCGTCGAGTTCTTCGACGTTAAAGAGATATCGGTATTGAGCCCCGTACAGGTTTTCAACGAGGCGAACACCGAGCCGGTCGCGGTCCTTGCGGACGACAGCGTCTGCGGGTTCATAAAGCATTT